>JBCCDL010000035.1:0-17125 GCA_039030815.1 Cyanobacteria bacterium P01_A01_bin.83
GAAGTGAATACTGGTGATTATCGAACTCATGATAGTGAAATCTTGGTCTAAAATAAATTGCCGATGTCGGGCATGAAGGTCTTTTGCCCAAGAGAATTGGTAATTGATATGTATCAAAATACATCAACAAAGCCTGAGTTGACTGAAGCAGTTTGGCATATTTACAAAATAAGTTCCACTCTTGAAAACTCAATTTCTTGCGAGAGAAAAAATTTGAACGAGAAGCTAACTCAGCTCTTTCCTTACTACTTATAGGCACAAAGTTGATCTGACTTTGATTAGTTTTTTTACCCTCATTTACTACATCACTATGATGTTCCATAAATTCGGGCAAGACAACAATATCTAGGTATCCCGATAAATTATGTTCTTGCAAATATCGTATTAAGTGCAAAATATAGCCTGGATGATGACCACCAACTGAAAGATCGAATAGTAATAAGCGATCGCAACTAGATTTTTGCTGCTTAACTTTTAGCTCTGTTTGAGTAATTAACACTTTTTATTATGTTGTGGAAAAACTTGATAATTTAAGAGTTTGAGTTCTCTAAAACTTCTGCAAATAAATTCTGATAGCGATTTGCCTGTAATTGTAAATTGAATTCTCTTTGCGCTTTTTCTCTCGCATTAGTACGTAGTTGATGATGCCGTTGAGCATCAGATAATACCCATATAATTCCCCGAGCTAAATCTTCAGTCTCATAAGGTTTAGCTAAATAGCCAGTTTGTTGATGTTCCACAATATCTTTCAAGCCAGTCGCATTAAATGCCACAACTGGAGTTCCACAAGCCATAGCTTCAGAAGCGGTTTGTCCAAATGATTCCTGTGTAGAAGGTACTAACATGACATCAACTAATGAATAAGCCATCACTATTGATATGTCATCATGTAATCTGCCTAAAGGATGTATTCGTAAATCCAAATCTGGTAAATTAGTTGACTGAGAATTACCAAAAACTACTAGTTCAATTTTATCTTTCCAGCCATTTCTAATAAGCTCTTGTAGAGCTGCTAGCAGATAGTGAAATCCTTTTCTAGGATCTTTAACACCTCCATTAGCACCAAACAAAATTAATTTTTTATCCTGGGGTAAATTTAATAACTTTCGTCCGTCATCTCTTGCTAAAAAAGGTTGATAAATTTTGGTATCAATACCATTAGGAATAACTGTGATTCTTTTTTCTTTAAATAGAGAACTAGAACTAGCCCTTTGCGCTAACCACTTGCTGGGTGTAACCAGAGTTAAATTAAGTTTCTTCCAAGCTTTTGCTTTGCGATGCCATACCCAATGAGAAAGATCATTATTTTTATGGCTATCAAGCTGAGGACAAGAACCACAAGATGCTAAGAACCGATTACATTGATTACTGTAGTGACACCCCCCTGTAAAAGACCACATATCATGAATCGTCCAGACTATTGGTTTGTTAAGACGAGCAATATTTTCGATGCTAATAAAATTTAAATTAATCCAATGTAGATTTAAAAGATCAAAGTCTAAGGAATTTATTTGAGAATAATTAAATTCAGGAACCCACTGCAAAGAAAATAAACTATTTTTGCGGTTGGAATAATATCTTAAGGGTAAAGATTCAATAGCCTTAGCTGCCTTATAACAAAACCTATAAAACTTACTATTGCTAGACCAAACCGTAGGAGCGTCTGTTTTCTTCTCCCCTACTACCATTGTTGAATCCAATTTTGCCTGTAGCAGACCTCTATGCAAACGATTGGCAGCAATAAAGGCACCACCACCATAGTCTGATTGACTCAATATTCCTACTTTCATTTTTTGCAAAAAATGCCATCCATTTGTAATAGTTTGCCTGTCTGCATATCGGTAAACACAGGAATAATTGCATACAACTCATAGTTAAGTTGGTTCATTTTGGCTAACACTTCATCCCAAAGGGGTTGCTCTTCGTATAATTGAGTTAATGAAAGTTCTAGTTGAATGCCATTAACTTTAGCTAAAATATCTGAAGCACCTTCTAAAACCTGTAGCTCAAAACCTTGAACATCAATTTTCATGTAAACGGAATTGGCTTGATTCACATAGTTTTTAGCAATAGTGTCAAGCTTATTGAGCTTAACTGTTTCTGTGTCGACATAAGCAAACTCAGAAGAAACATTAAGATGCGAATCAAGCATATTTAGGATCGAGCTAGCTTCCGAATTACGGGAAACATTTATTTCTATTTGACTATCACGATTACCTATAGCTGCACGGGGAGCAATCTGCCAGAAATTATCTGCTTCACTCAACTTTGTAAGTTGATTATGAGCTGTAGCCAGTGGCTCGAAGGAAACTATTTTTCCATAATAGCCACATTCCCTTAAATAATGAGCATACTGTCCGATATTAGCTCCTACATCTAAAACACAATCGATTTGATAATGATCAAATAAGTATTGAATTCTAGCTAATTCAGAAGTTGAAGGATTAAATCTTTTTACCTCTACTCCAAATTTTCTCGCTAATTTTTTGAATTGATGAGCTGTAAAATAATACCCAGGTAAAAACTTCTTATGATGTAATTTCATAGTATAAGTTATATGACAGGTTTAGCATCTTATTAATTTTAGGTCGGTTAAGATATGTTCTAAAATACTCTTTAGTTTCCGTTCTGGTTGATGAAGGGCGAGCCACTATGTTTTCATCAAAACTACCTAGCCTTTCTTGATTGCACTGATCTATAACTAGAAAAACTTCTTCTAGATTAGGTTCATTACAATAAAAAGGATTAAAATTTACTTCATACTTACTATTTAGTTCCTTGATGATTAAATCATAAGCTGAAGTAATAGTTTTAAATTCAGCTATTATGTAATATCCTTTATATTTAATAATTCGGCGATAGAAATCCAAGTAATCATTAAGTAAATAATGAATAAGTTGAGCAACATTATCTTCACTAGTGTTAGCTGGATCGCAGAATCGAGAAGTATAAGATAAAGTTACATCTTCTGGATTACGAATTAAAGCAATTGTTGGTATATTGGCTTTGATGGCTGTAATTAACTGTGATGGGTCATGGGTATGATGTGCCATTTTTACTTCTCTTGGTTGAGCCATTCTAAATGCTTTCTCAGCAAATGTATTAGCAGAACAAGGATAGCCATCAATTACAATTTCCGTATCTGAATTGATCATTCTATAATTATCAACAAAACCGTATAGATTTTGACGTTGAGAAAAATAAAATTCGGGATACTTGGCACAAATACAGCGTAATTCTTTCCTGACTCTGTAAGCCAAACCTTTAGGACTAAAATGATTCAAATTAACTTTTGCTAGATTCATCAGTAATTTCTATAACAACAGAATTTTACGGTTTAAATTAGTGAGTTTTATTTGACAAATACTTTAAAAATCAGGAACGATTAAACGTTAAGAATGCTAAAATACTACATTTGTACCTAAAAATAGCTGAGAGGATTCAGTCTAAATTCTTAGGTAATTATTGTAACCATATTGATAAATCTTGCTTAATTAAGTCTTGAAGCTTTAAAATATCTTCCTTAAATAAAGGCAACAGCTTAGTTCTTGTTTCTTGATTTAAATCTGGTTTAATCAAGGGGTTAAAAGAGTTTACTTTGGCAGTTATTTTTTGACGGATACTTTTATTACGTATTATTGCCTGATATAGTTTTTTAACAAAGTTAGAGTCTTTGATTAAAACATCTAAAAAAGTATTAGTAGGAATACCAGTTGAATTGTACTTTTTAAAGTTACTATCTTGCTCAATTAATTTCACATCTTCTATTTCAAGAAATTGACAAATATCACTAAATAAAAGCTCCTGTTTATTTTTAAACTGCTGAAATAGATAAACCCTAACCTGATTTCTATCAAACAAGTCAAAATATCTCTTAACTTGCTCATAATATAGACTTACCTGTACATAATGATACCCCCACCACCAATTATTTTTAAGTCGGCATGATTCCGCTGCGACCGCTTCTAAAAAATCATCATAATATTCAATTCTTTCTCGCATATGGTGTAAGAAATTGGAATACGCCCTTTCAACAGGATCCCGAAGAATTATAATCAATTTGGCTTGGGGGGTATAATATTTAATATTTTCAGCAGCTTGAGGAATATACAAATAGGAAGGACAGGATTCTCCAATAGCAATTTCTTGATTAACACCATCAAATTGCTTTTTGTATAAATCAAGATTAGTTATGATTTCTTTTTGGTAGCTCTTAATACTGTCAGTAACTTTAAGCCCTGTAAAATCTATTTTTTTTCCTTCAAAAGCAAAAAAATTCGTTTCTTTGACAGGGTTCATATAAACCTGAGGATGTTGCTTCAGGTAGTGATATAAAGTGGTAGTTCCCGATTTAGCTGCACCAATAATTAAAAAATTAGGCATTACCATAGAAATTATTTCTCTATTTCTGACTGCGAATTTTACTAACTAATAACTTCTTGATAGCTTCCCGCACGCACTATTTGACCTCGATTTAACTCATAGATGCGATCGCATTTTTCTACAGTAGATAGGCGATGGGCGATAGTTATCAAAGTTTTCTCCCCACTTAAAGCATTAATCGCATCAGTAACTAATTTTTCCGTCTCATAATCTAAAGCTGCGGTCGCTTCATCCAAAACCAAAATTTCTCGTTCATGGTATAAAGCTCTAGCAATACCAACCCTTTGTCTTTGACCACCAGATAGCAAAATACCTCTTTCTCCTAACCTACTCTCAATCCCGTTGGGCAAATTAGCTAGTACTTCAGACAATTGAGCAGATTCAACAGCTTGATATAGTTTATCAACATCAATCAATTCATCGGGAACGCCATAAGCGATATTTCTTCTGAGAGTATCATCAGCTAAAAATATAGATTGAGGTATGTAACCGACCAAATTTTGCCAGGCTCTGAGATCATTGTATATAGATTGATGATCAACTTTGATGTCTCCTTGGTGGGGAATTAGTAATCCTAAAATAATATCAACCAAAGTAGTTTTTCCTGCCCCTGATTTACCAATAAAAGCAATCGAATCTCCTTTTCGTACAGTTAAGGTTAAATCCTGGATTGCATCTTGGCTTTGATTAGGATATTTAAAAGATATATTTTCAATACGTATTTCTTCGTAAAATTTTAATTTTTCAATCGGCTTTAAATATTTAGCTCTTGCTGGTTGATTAATTAGTGAGCTTGGTGGACTCTGAGTCCCACCTACTATTTTTAACTCTCTAAGATCAAAATAGATCTGGTCGATTGTGTAGCTGTTATTTCTTAATGCATTAATTCCACCTAATACTTGACTTAAAGCAGGTAAAAATCGCATCGAAGCTAAAGCATAAACTCCTAAGACGGAATTTAGTTCATTGATCTCATTACCAATAAACAAAAAGTAAGATATTACGCTGACAATAGATATCAACATGACTGCCTCAATTAAGAAGCGAGGCAGAATATTAAAACCAAAAAAATGACTTTGAGATACTTCTAACTCTTTAGTATGAAATGATATCTGATTTTTAAAATAATTTTCGCAGCCAATAACTCTGGTTTCTTTAATACCCCCTAAACTATGGTTGATAGTTTGTATTAGTTGTCCTTTACTTTTTCGATTACGTTGTCCCCAAGTCCGCACTCGTTGCTTGAAGGAATTGATAAGTACAATTACTGGCAGCAAGATTACCAGCAAAATTAACATTACCGTGCTGTTGGTATACCAAAGAAGAGCGAATAAGGAAACGGAAATACAAATATTGGAAACAGAAACAAACAAGGGTTGAACGATAACGGTGAACTTATTAGCTATTTCAATCACGTTGTCTACTACATATGAACTATTTTTCTCCAAGTAGTATGTGTAGTTAGCCGCCAAATATCGCTCTAAAAGTTGGTTAATTAACAATCGCTGCTGTCTACAACTAAATTTAAAGATACATACCTGAGTCAACCAAGCAACTATAACTTTAGTAGTAAACATAATGATTACTAGTAGACCTAAAACAGCAATGAATCTACTTTCGTCATTGATGGCGGAAAGCGAGAACAATTGAGTCAAAATCGGCTGTTGATGAATAAGTTCTGGCTTTCCCGCTAGATTAATAAACGGTGCGATTGCGCCAATGCCGATTACTTCGAGGGCAGAAGAAAACATAAATAAAAACACCATCCCTGCCAAGCTTTTTCTACTGGCTGGAATAATATAAAGCAGTCTCTTAACAAGTTGCAGCATGTGGCTTCAGGTAATTTTAGGCAATTTATTCTTAGTATTATTCTTATGTAAGCTGATAGGTTTAAAGTTAAACCCATCATGACCAATCAACGAACTAGCAACGGCAAATCAGCATCAGCTATATTCTCAGCCAAAAACAAACCTTTTCTTCTGGTGTAATGTTCGATTAATAGCTCTTTAAGTTGATCCTCAGAAACAATACTTTGTTCTAACAGAACTTCACCAATCTTTTGCTCTGACTTACCACACAGGAGCATGATATTACTCAGGCTGCGGCGATTTAAAACTCTTTTCTCTAACAACAGATCCCCAAATCGAGCATTTTGATTTCTCAGATAAAACTTTAGTTGCGACAAAGACAATAAACGAAGACGAACTAAAATCTGACCTAGCTTGAGGTGAGGTTGAGAAAACTGCTGCAACAAAGCCAACTTAAGTTCATCTTTGGTAATGATCTCTTGCCGAACTAAAATTTCCCCCAGCTTTTCTGCTGAAAAATCGAGACAATCTACATCTACTACCACATTCCTGGCGGTTGACTGCCAGCGTGCTTGACTTAACTTTTGTTTGTATGGTGTGGCTAGCTCTCGAAGCGCTAAGTAGAGGAAAGGGGGGATAGTCGAACCATAGCGCCGCCAGAGACGACGTGGTTCTTGCAGCAGACGATATAACCACTCTAATCCCACCTTTTGAATCCAATGAGGTGCCCGAGGATTAATTCCTGCATACATGGAAAATACTGCCCCAACACCAATCATCACTCCCTCAATTGAACCCTGATAATGGGACATCCAGATTTCTTGTTTAGGACATCCCAAACACACAAATACAATACCTGCACCACTTTGATTGATCTCGGCAATTAAATCAAGATCCCGACCTGCCAAAATCTCTTCAATTGTCACCTTGGCGATCGCTTTTGCTCCTACGACCTGTAGTATTGGATATTCTCGATTAAGCTTTTGGGTAATTTGTTCGAGAATACTCTCTGTCGAGCCCAGAAAGTAAACTTTAATCCCCGTTTGCTCCGCTAGATTGCACATATTAAGAAATACGTCCATACCTGCAACTTGGTTTTGATGTTTAATTCCCAAGCGTCGTAGCATCAACACTAGTGGCTTACCATCAGGAGTAACTAAATCTGCTTGATGCAATACTTGAGCAAAGTTAGGGTTCCAGTAAGCTTCCATTAACATATGAACATTAGCCAAACAGACAACTTTACTTGTTCGCAATTTTGCCCAGCGCAACATCAGCATAATTTGCTCTTCAAATGGTAGGCAAGTTATGGGAATATTCAACAATTCTTTTTTTGGTATCATTGAATTTAATTATTTTATTCAAGTATTTGATGTCCTGATTCGATCAAATCAGACTCACCCTGGTTTACGACTCATTCTCAGGGTAAATTCACTCACTGAAGGATTAGAAACTCTCGGATCTATAGTTTTATCAGCCTGTAACCAGTCTTTTTCTTGGGCTAGTCGGTATTCATAACTATCTTCTTCAACTGCAATCAGAAGCCACATCATACCGTGACTAGGACAACAGAATGCTTCAATCCACTTTTTGGTATCCAAGTAAGTACTACTTTGAAGAGACAACAGCTTGGCTTTTTTGCTAGATATGCCTGTGTTGTCTCTTATTTCTCCAGCATTTTTGTAGATTAAATTGTGTTTTGTCTGTCCTAGTCTCCATAACCTTTGTTCGCAAAAAGGACATAAGTACTTCCTGGTCTTTTTTCTTTTACTTCTTTTATTTGGCATAATGCTCCTTCAGCCCAGTTATAGGGTATATTCTTTTAAAAAAAACTGGGATTATTGTCCCAAAGTTTACAAATTATTGATAAGTGATTAAAAATAGATAGTAATGGATGTCATTTTTTTTATGTTATGACTAACATATTTCTGACAAGCTTAAATTAAGATTAAATCAAATTTAATTGTTAAATAAATATAAATCCGAACCAATTTTAATCTTTAAACAGTTACTAAATCTCTAATTTATTCTTAAATTAAAAAAATTAGTATTATATCTAATTAACCCACTAATCCTTAAAATACTTTCTAGCAAAGTTATATAACTATAAATTAGTTAAACCATAAGATATAGATATATAACAATAGAGATTTTATGAAAAAGGACTCATTGCCACCAATCTCTGTCGCTTAAGGTTGATAAAAGAGTGCACTCTCAGGTGTCTTCTCAAATTATCTATCTTGTAAATCGAACCTATTATATTTTTCTACTTAACTAAGATGAATCAAAAAAAACTAACTTTTAGAGTAGGGATTTGCTATCTATGAAAATCATAATAAAGGCTTTATTCTCAAAAAGTCAAGTTGTAATATTTATTTATACATTTTTTGTGCTAGGTATATACTTACGTGTGTAAAGTTTAATGCTAATAGTAAGTGATATAGAATTAATTATCAACAAACTGTAAATTCAAATACAAAATAATCAAAATTTAATACTTTAGAAGTAAAAAGTAGCACACGATACCAAATTGCTTTAATTTCGCTAACAATACATAAGTTTTACAGAATCATGACTCAAAATCTAGAAACTCGAAATCTAAATTACTTAAACGATTCGCTTGTTACTGAAAATAGTGAAGGAGGAGTTAATCTTGATGAAGTTAAAAATACTCTGGTGCGAAAATTTCCTTTGATTTTTGGTTGCATCTGTATTTTGAATTCTTTGGCATTATTGAAAATTACAATTACCCCCCCAATCTATAGCTCAGGGTTTGAATTATTATCAGAGCCTGTGAATATTGAAACGAAGGTCACATCAGAGGACGATAGTTCTAGGGAGACAAGAGAAGAAATTACTACAGTGGAGCTAGACGAAGTACAGCTCAAAATTTTAAGAAGTCCGCGACTGATTGGTCGTGCGGTTGAATCTCTGAAGGATAAATATCCCGAATTTACTTATCAACAGCTAGCTCAAGATTTAACCATCGAGATTGTTTCCAACAATAAGCAAGAGCAAGATATTTTACTGGTAAACTACCAAAACCCAAATCGCGAAAAAGTGGCGGATGTGGTGGATGCTTTGATGACAACTTATCTCAAATACAGCGTAGAAAAACGCCAAACGGGAGTCAAACGAGGAATCGAATTTCTAAATCGACAGATACCTAAAGTATCTATTGAAGTACAAGAAATTAGAGATCAGATAAGATCGATCCAAAAACAAAATAGTATAGGCGTGAATCCTCCAGTTTTCTTAGGACAAATTGCGACTCGTTTAAACCAGTTAGATCGAGATCGAGGACAAAATCAGG
Source organism: Cyanobacteria bacterium P01_A01_bin.83 (assembly GCA_039030815.1). Taxonomy (GTDB): domain Bacteria; phylum Cyanobacteriota; class Cyanobacteriia; order Cyanobacteriales; family Xenococcaceae; genus Waterburya. The sequence goes on from JBCCDL010000035.1 coordinate 9,505, forward strand.
AAAAACTGCGCGAACTTCGAGTAAAATCGGAACGTCTCCAGAAAGAGTTAATAAATCAACCAGAAAAATCTCCCATAGCACTTGAGTTGGCAACTCCTGGTTATATCGAAATATTAAATCAATTAAGAACTTTGGATATTGAAATTAGTCGTAAATCCGCTATTTTTTCTGACCAAAGCGAAATCTTACGAGCTTTAAAACAGGAAAGACGAGAGGTTCATTCCATGTTGATTGATGCGGGAGAAGATATTCTTCAGAAACTTGACAATCAAATAGCTGTTTTGGAAAATCGTCAACAAATTACCATTAAGGAAGCAGATAATCTGAGGATCAAATTAGAAAAGTGGTCGCAACTTTCGGAGCGATTCGGCGAACTTAGACAACAACTGAGTCGAACTCATACCAAACTCAATGGATTTGTCGCCCAAAAAGCTGCCCTAGAAATTGATGCGGCTCAACAAGAATCACCTTGGCAAGTTTTGACTCCAGCGGCAGAGCCAACTACTAATAATGTGAGCGCTATGAATTATTTAGTGCTTAGTTCCAGTTTCGGATTACTTATAGGCAGTGCCGCTGCTTTTTTACTTGATAAATACCAAAAAATTATTTATACTTCTGCCAAAGTCGAGGAAATTACACGTTTACCAATTCTAACTACTATCCCCTACAGCTCCCCAGCCGAGCAACTGTCACTGTTTGATAACATTAGCTTTGCCAGACAAGAAAGACGGTTATCTCCCCAAAGATCATCCTCACAAAATGAGTCAGCTTCAGAGATCGAAGTTTTGCCAGCAAAGTATTCCAATCCTTCAATTGAGGCGTTTCGCTCTTTTGCTGCTAATTTGGGACTTTTAAGCTTCAATAATGCTTCAGCGCATAATCTCACCGACAATCTCCAATCAGTGGTGATTACCTCTGCCATTCCTCGGGAAGGAAAATCCACCGTAGCACTCAATCTTGCTAGAGCCTCGGCTTCTATGGGTAAACAGGTATTACTAGTAGATACTGATTTACGCAACGCCGATCACTTGACTACAGATTTGGGTTTTGAATCTCATTTAGGTTTGAAGGATCTTCTTAGTCCTAATAATCAATATCCAGTATTCAACTGTATTCAGCAATTACCCCTTGAAGAGAACCTATTTATTCTTACTTCGGGTTTAGAAGATGGTGTGCATGAATCAGCACCACAAGATCATAGTCGCTTATTAGCATCAGAAAAAATGCATGATTTGATGAAAGAGTTAGAAGCTCAGTTTGATTTGGTGATCTACGATCTTTGTTCTATTATCGGATTTGCTGATGTTAATTTGATTGCTGCTCAAACAGATGGCATTGTCTTAGTTACAGGATTGGGTAAGATACAATCGGTGGCTTTAACCGAAGCACTCAACCAACTAAGGTTGTGTAATGCTCCAGTACTGGGAATAGCTGTAAATAAGGTAGTCAATAAAAATTAATCAACTGCGATTACATGAAGGCTTTGAGCTCAAACAATAAATCATCGATTCGGATTGAGTTGCTAATTTGTTCAAGAAAACTTACCAACTTCGTAAATATTAAAGTTACTCAGGCAAAATCGAAGTTACAAATAACTATAGAATAGCCGCACTATTGATTAAGAGTAACTATGTCAGAAACAGCTATAGAATCGATCTTACAGGAGAAACGGGTATTTAATCCGACCACAGAATTTGCTCAAAATGCAGCCATTAAAAGTATGGAGGAGTACCAGAAGTTATATCGTCTAGCAGCTCAAGATCCTAGCGGTTTCTGGGCAAAACTAGCCGAAAAAGAACTACATTGGTTTGAAAGATGGGGTCAAACTTTAGATTGGCAACCCCCTTTTGCTAAATGGTTTGTCAACGGCAAGATTAATATTTCTTACAACTGTCTGGATCGACATCTAACTACCCATCGTCGAGATAAACCAGCCTTGATTTGGGAGGGAGAACCAGGAGATTCTGTCACTTTAACCTATGCCCAACTTCACCAAGAAGTTTGTCAGATGGCAAACGTGATTAAAAAGTTGGGGGTCAAAAAAGGCGATCGCGTTGGGATTTACATGCCGATGATCCCCGAAGCGGCGATCGCTATGTTAGCCTGTGCCAGGATTGGTGCGGCACATAGTGTAATCTTTGGTGGCTTTAGCGCCGAGGCGTTAAAAGCTCGTCTAGTTGATGCCGAAGCAAAATTAGTTATTACTGCCGATGGTGGTTGGCGCAAAGATAAAATTGTGCCTCTCAAAGATGCCGTAGATCAGGCGATCGCCGAGAATGTCCCTAGCGTCAAAAATGTGCTGGTGGTGCAGCGTACTAAGCAAGAAATTGAGATGCAGCCAGACCGCGATTATTGGTGGCATGAACTAAAAGCCGATGCCTCAGATAATTGCCCAGCGGAATACATGGACAGTGAGGACTTATTATTTATTCTTTATACTAGCGGCACTACAGGTAAGCCAAAAGGGGTGGTTCACACCACAGGAGGCTATAATCTTTATACTCATATGACCTTTAAGTGGACATTTGATATCAAAGATGATGATGTTTACTGGTGTACGGCTGATGTGGGCTGGATTACAGGACATAGCTACATTGTTTATGGGCCACTATCTAACGGTGCAACTACCGTGATGTACGAAGGGGCACCTCGACCTTCTAATCCTGGCTGTTTCTGGGATGTAGTGGAAAAATATGGCGTAACCATCTTTTACACTGCCCCCACAGCAATTAGAGCATTTATCAAAATGGGAGATGAACATCCCAACAGTCGCGATCTTTCATCTTTGCGTATTTTAGGAACAGTCGGGGAACCAATTAACCCCGAAGCCTGGATTTGGTATCACAAAGTCATTGGTGGCGAACGTTGTCCCATTGTTGACACCTGGTGGCAAACGGAAACTGGCGGTTTTATGCTCACTCCCCTTCCTGGAGCAACCCCGACCAAACCAGGATCGGCAACTTTTCCCTTTCCTGGGATAGTGGCAGATGTAGTAGATCTTGACGGTAATCCTGTTGCTACTAACCAAGGAGGCTACTTAGTGATTAAACATCCTTGGCCCAGTATGATGCGTACCGTATATAAAAATGACGAGCGCTTTCGACATACCTATTGGGAGCATATTGAGCCCAAAGACGGGCAATATTTCTATTTTGCAGGAGATGGGGCACGCAAAGATGAAGATGGCTATTTTTGGGTCATGGGAAGGGTTGATGATGTGATGAACATCTCAGGACACCGTTTAGGCACGATGGAAGTAGAATCGGCATTGGTATCCCATCCTGCGGTAGCCGAAGCTGCGGTAGTATCTCGCCCCGATGAAATCAAAGGTGAAGACGTTTGTGCTTTTGTGATTCTTAATGGGACTCATAATCCTAGTGAAGAGCTAAACCGAGAATTAAAACAACACGTCGTTAAAGAGATTGGTGCGATCGCTCGTCCAGGATCAATCCGCTTTACTGATGCCTTACCCAAAACTCGTTCTGGTAAGATCATCCGTCGTTTTCTGCGTAATCTAGCAGCAGGAGAAGAGCTAGTGGGCGACATCTCCACCATGGAAGACCTCAGCGTTTTAGATAAGTTACGTCAAAGCTGATTAATCTAATTAATTCAGTAAACAGTATATGCGGGCAAGCCCTTTGTCCGTTATCAGTACTGGGCAACGCAACCCAAAAAAAATAATGCTAAACTCTGTTGACTGTTGACTGTAAAAAAGCAGGCCATTCAGGACTTGAACCTGAACATAAACTCTTTTTAATGAAACATTAAAAGCTTAAGCCCTTACTCACTAACGTTTTGAACCAAAACCTTGGCTGTTGTAACAGCAGTAATGAGTGTTACAGAGTACTTTGCAGGTATTTTCAGGGCAAAAAAAGTGAATCTCTTGATACGAAAGTACCTCCTAACCTTGTATTAATCGTTCTGTAATTCTGCCTGATAGAGTAGCTGTATTCATCCTCTTCTGTTTGAGCAACAAAGCTTCTGGCACAATTTCTACGACAACTTGGATTAAAACTAAGCTTAATAACCAAGCGCGATAAATAGCCTAAATACTGATACCTTAATTCGTACTGATTAGTATTAATACAAGACAGAGACATAATAAAAATTTGAGAAATTAATTAGACTTATTTCGAGCAAAATAACAATCATTCTTAGAAAGTGTTGAACAAAGTGTTGAACACTTTTCAAATATGCTCATGCTGATTTTTGATACTGGTTATGCTTAAAAATTACCCTCATTATTTCCTATCATTAAATAAGAATTAAAAGCGCCAATATCTTCAGAATAAAATTCAAAATTCAGCCTAGTTTGAACTTGGTTTAAGTTTTCTCTTGTAACAAAACTCCGCCGTGGGTCAATACTAGGAGAAACGATAGCTTGACTAGCATCAATAGAAGGAAAACCATTTTCATCTGTTGAATATCTGGTAGTAATGTTTAAAGCCATTAATAAAGCTCCTAACTCATTTCTTACTCAGTTAGTCAGAGCTAGAAAAAGGAAGGCTAGAAGACGTATTTGAAAAGTGTGACACGTTCTGTGTCACGGTTACGAAAAACTAATACTCGGAGGATAGATGAACCCAAATCTTAGACCTCATGATATTTCGGTCTCAAACACTCGTTCGTATGAAAGAGTAGTTATTAAGCTCGAATTTGGAGGCGCTAAAGAATTGTATCGGTATTTAGCCCCGTTTGTTCACAGATGGGCTATGGGTAAAGAAAATGAACCATTAAAAACTGAGCCAGATTCACCTGATTTGAGCGAAATCAAGTCAATGCTTGAAGGGATTAAACATGTAGTTGATACTAACTATGAAAACCTAGATTATCTATGTGACAAGCTAGATAATTAAGTCTAAAATCCAATTTGACATAATTACGGGTTAGCGGTAGAATGGCTGCCCGTTTTTTGTTGCCTTTGATTTAAGCGCTTAAATAATTGGGGTATGTTTGTTCTCTATTTACTCGCCTTCGGCTTTTAGTTATAGTCGTATTTGAGTAAGGATTGAGTAAAAAACAGACTTCGGCTTTGTAGGTCGATAGTTCAAAGCTAGGCACGACAACCGAAGGAGAGGAGTGAGCGCGGAGGGACTTGAACCCCCGACCTACAGAACCGGAATCTGTTGCTCTATCCGCTGAGCCACGCGCCCGAATTACAGAATTATAGTACTTTCTCTTATATAGTCTAGTTTAAAACTTGTTAAGTGTGTCAAATCTTAAGTTAAAACTAAAAAAATCCCAATTGGGAACATCTGGCGGTGCTAAAATCTCAGAATGGAAATGATGGAGAACACATTCTAATATAAATGTTTCTTTGTGGATCATCAAAAGCTCTTCTACCATGCATGATCCTAGTGTTGTCGATCATCAGAATATCCCCTTTTTGCCAGCTTATTTCAATGCTGATTCTTTCGGCAATTTCATTGAGTTCTGAGACTATATCATCAGTTATTTCTGAATCATCGGCAAAGCATACAGTTTCGGGGTTTATATGTTTTGCTGCTAATAAGCTATTAATAAAAACATAATCTTGTCCAACTCTACTTTTATATATTGCTGGAGTAATAAATTGACGATAAATTGATTTATCTTCATTGATCTCAACTTCCATGCCATCACTTTTACATGCTTCTTTAACTAAGTTAAAATCATTAGTTTTATATTTTTTTTGCCAATCTTCTTTGCTTAAAGTTCCAGAAAATTTTAGTTTGTTTCTCATTAATAAATCCTTTATCGAGCTACTAAATTCATGATAAAATTGCTTACCATCACACACTATTGTTTCTCCATCTTGTGAGGGTGGATTTGCACAAAAAAACCAAATCATTAGGGGAGGATTCTTTGTATAGTACATTTCTCCATGTAGTTTTACCTCATACATAAAGTCAGTGACAGTTAATATAGTTGGCTCTTCATTAATCATCTTACGATTAAATACGCCTCCCGTATAATCAATAAAATCGGTACTTAAAGAATTACTAAACTTGGCAAAAGTATCAACATCAGTTTCAAAACCTCTAAAGAGTAAAACTCCATAAGATTTAAACAGATTAGCAATTTCTTCTAGGTTCAGTTCTAAAAGACTTATATTTCCAGCATTGATAATTTTTTTACCTACTGTATTTGATAATTTTTCTATCTGTATTTCGGCATTGGTTAACATATTTATCTTTGATTTATTGATGGGACTTGTGGAATTTGCAACTGACATGATCGGCATTGATGAGATATGGCAATCTTAGTTAAGTAAGTCTGGTTGTTGGCGTACGATCATTTCATAAAGAGCTTGAAAACTAAACCAACCCACTTGATGAGAACCAATCTGACTATGGGTCAAAAGAGCTGTCTCAGCATCAATTAAGACTGGTGTTCCAGCAGCTTCAGCCATAAGCTGGGCTTGACAAGAGTGATCCATAGTAATGAACCACCAAGTTGCTTCATCTACTGAGTGACCAACAGTAAGTAAACCATGATTGCGTAGAATTAAAGCTTTTCTGTCTTTAAGGGTTGCCGCAATACGTTTGGCTTCATCTAGGTTGAATACAACTCCCCTATAGTCATCAAACAAGGCATGGTCTTCATAGAAAGCGCAGGAATCTTGAGTCAGGGGATCAAGAATGCGTCCTAGGGTTGACCAGCTTTTGCCATAGAGCGAATGGGCATGCGCTGCGGCAATCACATCTGGTCGCGCAGAATGGATTTGGGAATGAATAGCAAAAGCTGCTGTATTAACTGGTCTATCACCTTTTACTACTTCACCTTGATGGTTAACTAGCAACAAATCTGATACTTTAATGTGACCAAAATATATCCCTAAAGGATTCACCCAGAAGTGGTCGGTGAGTTCTGGATCTCGCACTGTGATGTGTCCTGCCACTCCTTCATCAAAACCATAATGAGCAAACAGTCGGAACGCCGCCGCTAGACGCTCTTGACGGTGGCGGCGTTCATCTTCGCTGCGCTCAAATTTCGGTTCTTGAAAAAAGTTTTTCTCCATCAGTTATCTACCATTTTTATGTGATAGTTGTTTTTGATGAAGTCAATTCAAGCTCTGCACTAACAGCATAGAGTAATATTGACTTGCAGTCATTATCTCATCATTCAGCGCTCATATTGCTTATTATGTTATTGCCGCCTCATTAATTACTCGTATCTGTGATTTTTCTCTAATTTTTTATTCACCGTCTTTTTTTATGCAATCGCACCTGAGAAACTGTTTGTAGACAAAAGATAAAAGTGAGGGATAACGGGGGGACTAGGAGACGATTTTACACCTTTTGTTATTTAAGTAAATTCTTGAAAAATTTTTTACTGCAAACTCAATTTAGGTTGGTTGTATTTATTGAACATTGATTTTACATATAGTCTCTAAGATAGAGAACCAAACTTCAACGTTCTTCGAGAAGGATTCTCTCGCTTTTAGCGACGGGAGGAATTGTCGCGCCTGGTTAAGCAATACATAACCCATTACTCCTTCTTAGCGGGACTTTGACAATTTTTACCTATCAAAAAGGGGTGAAAGCCTTGCCAGACGGCGAATTTACCTCAAAGAGGTAAATTCGCCTGAAACCCAGATATATTAAGGAACTAGCTATTTTGAAGTTAAACTATTGATATA
>JBCCDL010000036.1:0-17083 GCA_039030815.1 Cyanobacteria bacterium P01_A01_bin.83
TAGATTAGAGATTCACTGGTTTCAGGTAGTTTCTCATAATGTTAATAAATATTAAGTTTTATGCTCTTGAATTATCGATGCTTATTATGAAGCTTGGCTGAACTATTTCTGAAAGTTATCTCCTAAATAGTACTGTTTAACCAGGGCATTATTATAAAGTTCTTCTGCCGTCCCAGATGCCAGTATTTGACCATTTCGCATCACATAAGCACGATCGGTAATTGCCAAAGTTTCCCGAAAGTTGTGGTCAGTGATTAAAATTCCCATTTGGCGATCGCGTAATTGGGCAATAATTTCCTGCATCTCGGCTACAGCAATAGGATCGACCCCAGCAAAGGGTTCATCTAACAGTAAGTATTTAGGACCATCTAAACCTGCGGCTAAAGCTCTGGCTAGTTCGGTGCGTCTTCTTTCCCCACCTGAAACTAGAGATCCCAAAGTATCTGCTACATGTTCCAAACGAAACTCTCGTAGTAGTTGTTGCAGTTTAACTGGTCGCGCAGGATGAGGGATTCCTGTTTGTTCTAGAACCAACAAAATATTATCTCTAACGCTTAGATTACGAAAAATACTTGCTTGCTGAGTCAAATAACCCATTCCCAGTCTCGCTCGTTTGTGTAGAGCCAAGGAAGTTATATTACGTTCATTTAACTTAACAATTCCCTCATTAGGCTTAACTAACCCTGTAGCAATATAAAAAGTAGTAGTTTTGCCCGCACCATTAGGTCCTAGCAAACCGACAATTTCTCCAGGAAAGACTCGTAAATTTACTCGATTAACAATGTTTTTTTTGCCGTATGACTTGTGAATATTCTCTAAAACTAAAACCAAAGATTAATCAGTAAACAGTAAACAGTAAACAGTAAACAGCCAAATAAGTGACTAATCCTGTTTGTGTTTCTGTTGATGCTGCCTCCACTTAATCAGTAATCAGTAATCATTCTGTAGTTTCTTGTGGTTCGGTAATAATATAAGTTGATTCTACTTGGCGATCACTTTGGGGAGTAGCAATAAAACGTCCCTCATCAATTAAATAAGTCATTTCCTCAGCACGCATACTATTTCCTGATTGAATCACATATACATTACCCGTCAAAATCAAGCGACGTTCACGACTATAATATTGTGCCTGAGTCGCAGTCGCCTTAATTTCTCTGGCAGGATAATCGATTCTGACATTTCCTCTAGCGGTAATGATTCCTGTTTCTGCATTAGATTCTTGGACATCTGATTTGAGGGTAATTGAGCCTGGCTGAGTTGATTGGCTCCGAGCCATCTCGGGAGCATTTAGCATAATGGTAGTCAGAGTAGTAGCTAGAATCAGCCTTAGAAAACGATTATAAGATAACAAAATAAAACTCCAGCCAGATAATAATTAAGTGAATCTAAAATAACTATAATTCGCTTCCGATATTAACAATTTCTGAGACGAGATTTAATAATCAGAAGTTGCCTCTATGATAATTCTCAGATAATCAGACTGGGTGTAATCGCCGACTATTATGAAACTAACGGTTCAGACTTTTACTGTCCACAAAAAATTCGCCCTCCAAATCAGTCGTGGCACCACGGCGCAGACAACTAATATTTGGTTAAAAGTAGAGCAGGAGAAGCTTGAAGGTTGGGGTGAAGCCTCACCTTTTTCGGTGATTAAAAACCAAGCCAAAGACACTGCTAGTTTACTGACAGAATTAGAACAGTTGATTCCACAACTAGAGCAATTTCATCCCCTACAACGTCAAGAAATTAATCTCAAATTAGAGCAACTTAAAGCCAATTCCGCCATTAGAGCAGCGGTAGATATGGCTCTTTATGACTGGCTGGGTAAAAAAGCAGGTTTACCCCTCTGGCAAATCTTCGGCTTAAATTGCGATCGCCTGGTACCGATTTCGGTTACTATCGGCATCAGCACCCCCCAGGAGGCAGTAACTAGACTAAGAGATTGGCAAAATACCCTAGAAGTCAAAATGGTTAAGCTTAAGTTAGGTAGTCCCCAGGGAATAGATGCAGATCAGGCAATGGTAGCAGCGATCAAGGCAGAAGCACCTCACCTGAGACTTACGGTTGATGCTAATGGTGGTTGGAGTTGCGACGATGCAGTCACTATGTCTCAATGGCTGGCTCAACAAGGTGTGGAGTATATTGAACAACCGTTACCTGTAGACCAAGACCATCAGCTAGCAGCTTTATCTGAGCAGTCACCATTACCAATCTTTGTTGATGAAAGTTGTTTTACTAGTGCCGACATTCCTCGACTGGCAAATTCTGTAGCGGGAGTAAATCTCAAGATCATGAAAACAGGAGGACTTACAGAAGCTAGGTCGGCAATTCAGGTTGCCCGTGCCTGTGGCTTACAGGTCATGTTTGGCTGTTATTCTGATAGTACTTTAGCTAATACTGCCATGGCTCATCTTGCACCCTTAGCAGACTATTTAGACCTTGATAGCCATCTCAACCTAATTGACGATCCCTTTCACGGAGTAACTACCAAAGCAGGATCTTTAGTACTAAATCATCAACCAGGATTAGGAGTAACAAGATGAAGTTAACAGCTAATACTAAAGTGGCAATTCTCTTAACAGATGGCATTAAGGGAGTACATGGTAAAACTGGACTGGCTTTCTTGCGCTATAGCCAGACTAATGTGGTAGTAATAATTGATTCTGAGAGTGCTGGAGGGTCTTTGGCTCAACTAACGGGGATTGAGCGTAACGTCCCTATTGTCAAAAATGCTCAGGCAGCTTTAGCATATCAACCCGATACGCTATTAATTGGTATTGCTCCTTCTGGAGGACAACTCCCCGCTGATTTACAGGCAGAAATTGCGATCGCCGTTGCCGCAGGTGTTTCCGTAATCAATGGCTTACATACCCAACTCAAACCTCAATTTCCCAATCTACAGCCCCAACAGTGGATTTGGGATCTGCGACAAGAGCCTTCTGGTTTAGCGATCGCTCAAGGCAAGGCGCGATCGCTTCAGGCGCAAAGAATCTTAACTGTAGGTACTGATATGGCGATTGGCAAAATGTCCACCAGCCTCGAACTCTACTATGCTGCCCTTGCTCAAGGAATCAAAGCTCAGTTTGTCGCCACAGGACAAGCAGGAATTGCGATCGCAGGAGGTGGAATCGCCTTAGATGCAGTACGAGTGGATTTTGCCGCAGGAGCAGTGGAGCAAGCCGTGTTAGAAGCAGCACCAGATCAAGAGCTAATCTTGATTGAAGGACAGGGTTCACTTCTGCATCCTGGCTCTACCGCTACTCTACCTTTAATTCGCGGTAGTCAACCCACAGCCTTAGTTTTGGTTCATCGTGCAGGTGCTACCCATATTCGTGATTTCCCTCAAGTTGCCATCCCTGCCTTGCCAGAGATAATTAAACTTTACGAAACTGTTGCCAGTGCTGGGGGAGCTTTTGGTCAGATTAAGGTAAAAGCGATCGCACTTAATACTTGGGGAATAGATCAAGCTCAAGCTAAAGAAAGAATTAAATCTACCACCCAGCTAACAGGATTACCCTGTAGCGACGTGGTTCGGTTTGGCGCAACGAAGTTATTATCTGCGATTTATGGCAAATAAATCTAATAAATTGCTTTTTAAAAGCCAACTGTGTTATTGTTACTAAAGCGTCGCGGGATAGAGCAGTCTGGTAGCTCGTCGGGCTCATAACCCGAAGGTCGGTGGTTCAAATCCGCCTCCCGCCATTTCACTTGCGCTCAATCTATAAGGGCTTTTCACTTAAGACCTTCGGGTTGGCAAGCCATTGCCTCGCTCAATATTCGCTCAATGACAAGTATAGCGATCGCTAACAAATATGAAAAGAGAGTAAGTTTGTACTCCTTTCGAATTAAGCCTTGAGTCAAGACGGTAAATAATCATGGTACAAGTAAACTAATATTTTACTCTCTCAAGCTTTGATTCAATTTCGCTCAAATCGAATGGCTCTGAGGTAATTTTTAATGGTTCAATCTCTTTACCGTTAGCCCACTCCGAGACAATTAGGTCTAATGCTTTGCTGTCATTTACCCCTTCATGTAAAGCTCTAAAATGAATCTTGGCAATTGTCTCAGGAAGTAAACTAAAATGCTTGCTTGGTCTATTCCTTCCTTCTGTCATTCATCCTCCAAGTATTAGTTTTTCGTAAACGTGTCACGTTCTGTGTCACACTCTCTAGAAACTCACTAAGGCATTACCGCTCTTAGTGTTCTTTTATATATATCTATTTCCCCGTGGCGAAGCCCTCCCTCCCCTAGCATATTCCCTTGGAGCGAAGCGGAATAGGGTATTTATATATAAGTTGAGTAAATATTTACTACCATCGTTAACAAGACCATCAATATTAATTATGGATAATGCGCCAATTCATCGGAAAAATGCGATTAAACAACTAAGAGAAGAAACAGTGCATCAAATAGTATTTCTGCCCAAATCTTCTCCTGATTTGAACGATATTGAACACGACTTGAGTGCTTTGAAGCGAAAAAGAATGTATGCACCTCCAGATACATCTTTAGATGATATCATTTGCGATTATTGTACAATTTAGTGTCTTTTTCTTATTTGAAATAACTATAACACCGTTTTTCTCAATTACAGCAATTGATTCATCGCCTTGTTTGATTAAGCCTTTTTGGTAAGTACTAGTCATTAATAAAAATCCTAAGTCTGTGTTTAGTCTGTCTTGTGTTCTGTTTCTGATGTTGTCTCCTTCAACTGGGGGTAGTAATTGCGCTATTCCCTCAGCTAGGTATCCCAAATTTTCGTCTACTTGATTTAACTGGGTTTGAATATTGACAGTATCGTCTTGAGGGTTTGATTCATCTTTAATTCCTCAAGGTATTCGACGACATTGGAACATTGAGAATCGTCTTCATTGGGTAAAGGATGTCGTAACTCCAGAAGATACTAGTACATGCGGACAAGTCCTTTGTCGACTTCAAGGAACAGCATCGACTAATATCTCTTTAATCAAAAGTTGGGTAATCAACATACTTAGAGTTCATGGCTTTGATTCAATGACCGAAGCTCTTGATTATATGAGCAATAATTTACCATTATTACTTTCTTTTTGCCACTAATTTAGTTTGATAACTCTTTTATTCACGATCGCACTATCTATCTTGAGAATGAAACAGCCCTACCCGCCGTAAAGGGAGTCGGTTGTGACTGAAGAGAAGTCTACAGGTTTTGCCATTAACCTGTTTAAAGTATAGCTTGCCATGAGAAACAAGCACTACTTAACGACCCTGTTTAAAGAGCCGTTAAGTAGTAGAAATTGAGGTATGGCTAGTATCTATCTATTAGCTTTATGTCATAATAGTTCATTAATTACCTTGCTGTCTTTTTGGTGAATTATTGACATTAATCGAGCGATTATTTCTTTGTTTGATTCATCTTCTTTGACTAACTTTTTCGCCTCCGCTAAGGCAATTACAAAGTCGATAGCATTAGAGTTTGAGTTGAGCAGCGAATTAATTTGCGTCCTAGTTGATTGACGGTTTTTGTATCCACTCTCGTTCATTTGTACGGTATGTCCCATCGATTGAGCGCGTACTTCTTGAGGAATACCCGCTTGCATACCGTTAATATTACCTAAACTTCTGTCTGCATGAGTCTGAGTAAATGGTGCATCCCAAGCTATTATAGCAATTGAATTATAGGTTAGGACAGCTCTAAATCTTTTTGCGCCTTGGCGACTTTGCGCGAGACTTTTTTAAACCGTCTTAATCTTTGCTTCGACTGCTATAACTGCTCTCTTGCGGTTATAGCATAAAACCTACGTATAGAGCCGCTGGAATTGGTTTTAGGCTTGTTAACAGGAATTAAAGGATTTTTGAGATCAAAATCTTCAATCAAATTAGGATACTTAGGGGGTACTTGAGGTCTAGCTATCCATCAATAGAAAAGGTACAGTTGCACTTGTACTTACTTCTAGTTTTATTAGGAGTCTTGAATTGAAGATAGATATTTTTTCCACCCTTAACCAAAGTCACTCCTTTAGGGGTTTGTTTCCTGTAAACCTCGAAGTCTTTTTGTAAAGTTTCGTAACCTACTTCGTAATTATATTCTTTGCTCACTTTTTGCTCACTTTTGTTCAAAACGTTAGTGAGCAAGGCTTTGAGTACTAGCTAATATCATTTCAGTTTTTAACCAAGACACATAATTTATTGGTTTTAGCTTTTAGCTTTTAGCTTTTAGCTATGAGTTATCTGTCTCAATCAAAAAATAAACTGATATAAATGGTAGAAAAAGGTTTATTTACGAGTTCAATCCTCGTCGTGGGCTTACCTAGTGGTTTATATTCTGGTAGCTTACCTGAGAGGTCTACTTGAGTAAATACATTATTACCGCTTACAGTGCCTTTAATTTGAGCTTCGTCTTGACTGTTGAGCATTCCGTCAGGAATATGAGTCAGCTTACCTGAAATAGCTGCCTCGTGAGGCATCCATGCATCTTCGTCTTCAGCTATTATCTGATAAAGAGTTTTTTCAAAGATAGAAGAAGTAATTTTTTTCTGATATCCAATTCCCGTCTTTGTCTTTTTTTCTAACTTAATACTCTTGTTATAGGCTTCTCTTGACTAGCCGCTACTTGTTCCTTAAGCCTGGACACTTCTTCGGGTAATTTAGCTATTAGTTCTCGCAGTTGATTTTGAGTGGTATCTATACTACTCCTAGCCATCGGGCAGAGTTTGTTAACGAAATCGAAAATATATTAAGTATTTTCCTTAAGGTCTGTTTAAAGACTAGTTGTCAATGATACTTAGGAAAGTAAAGTTCTCCGACCTTGGACAATCTCATCTAAAAAACTCTTTAAATTCATCAAGATTATGTTTTAGAGAACAACATAGGCGGCGACGTATCCAGCGTCAACACCGCGATCATGTTATACCCTCGTAGTACACAGGCGCCGTTATAGGAAATTGTTCTCAAGTTAAAAGGCTATAGATTAAATCAAACAAGGATACCCTTTTTGCTTGAGCAGTTTCACATTAATTAAATGAATAATTCTAATCTTAACCCTAAATTTTCTTTAACCACCCCCCTTTATTATGTCAACGGTGTTCCTCACATTGGCAGTGCCTACACTACCATTGTCGCCGATGCCATAGCTAGATTCCATCGTTTGCAAGGTAAATCAGTTCTATTTGTTACGGGGACTGACGAGCATGGGCAAAAAATTCAGCGCACTGCTACAGAACAAAATCTAGAACCTCAAATTCATTGCGATCGCATTGTGGAAAGCTTTAAATCGCTTTGGTCTAAGTTAGACATTAAATACGATCGTTTTATTCGTACCACTAACCCAGATCATCAACAAATCGTCAATGAGTTTTTTGAACGAGTTTGGCAGCAAGACGATATTTATTTAGATCGCCAGCAAGGTTGGTATTGCGTCTCCTGCGAGGAATTTAAGGAAGAACGAGAACTGATTGAAGATTATCACTGTGCAATTCATCCCAACAAACGCGCTGAGTGGCGTGATGAGGAGAACTATTTTTTTCGACTTTCTAAGTATCAGCAGCAGCTAGAGCAACTGTACGAATCTCAACCAGACTTTATTCAACCCCTAACTCGACGTAATGAAGTTTTAAACTTTGTCAAACAAGGTCTTAAAGATTTCTCGATTTCTCGGGTCAATTTATCCTGGGGTTTACCTGTCCCCACCGATGATAAACATACTATCTACGTTTGGGTTGAAGCCCTTCTAGGCTATATGACAGCCCTACTGGAACCTGGTCAAGAACCAACCCTAGACAATGCCTTAGCACAGTGGTGGCCAGTTGATCTCCATTTAATAGGTAAAGATATATTACGTTTTCATGCAGTTTACTGGCCTGCTATGTTAGCTTCTGCTGGTTTGCCTTTACCAAAACAAGTATTTGGTCATGGTTTTCTAACTAAAGACGGACTCAAAATGGGGAAGACTTTGGGGAATACTATTGATCCCTTTGATTTAGTAGATAGATATAGTGCAGACGCTGTACGCTATTACTTTCTCAAAGAAACTGAGCTTGGCAAAGACGGCGATTTTAACGAAACTCGTTTTATAAACGTGCTGAACAACGATCTAGCTGATGTTTTGGGTAATTCACTCAACCGTACCTTGGGGATGCTAAAAAAATATTGTCAGAGTACTGTACCGCAACTGACTGGTGCAGACTACAGTTGGGATCATCCTTTAAAAAGTATTGGGATCGACTTAGGCGATCGCGTAACCCAAGCTTATGAAAATCTTCAGGTAAGTCAAGCTTGCGAGGCAGTGTTAATTCTAGTGCGGGCGGTCAATAAATATATTGACGACAGCGCGCCCTGGAAACTGTTCAAGCAAAAGCAACAGGCTGAAGTAGAAGAAATATTATATGCAGTTTTAGAATCTGTGCGGTTAGCAGCATACTTATTAGCTCCTGTGATTCCTCACACAAGTAGCAAAATTTATCAGCAGCTAGGGTTTGATTGGGATTTCAACGGTGGGTCGACAACCACAGAGCATTTGGATTTCCAGGTTCACTCTAGGTGGGGGAATTTGTTCACAAAAGAGCAGTTGGATAAAGCTAGTCCCGTCTTTTCTAAGCTAGAAATACCGTCAGAAGATTAAATAATGGCAAGTAATTTGGCTCAGTATAATTTTTTACTGATATAAGGTTATTTAGTAGGAGAGAAGTCTCGGTATTATTGTCGGTAACAGTTGAACCCAAATTACTCAGCCCAAAGCGAGTTGTCTACTGGTGCCTTAAATCAATTTCACTCGTTGGTTGATCTTCTTCAGTCTAGGGCTATAATACATCGGTTTGGCTACCTCACTAAATTACGTTACACCTTCATCAAACGACAGTTTTGAAGTTTTGAAGTTAGTTTCGGCGTTTGTTCTCTGAGGCAGTCAGTAATTAGGGAGCTAATCCACCCAATTAGAATACTTTTTTTTCATAAAAATAGAGGCTTAATACAATGTTAGATAATTTTGGTAGCGACCCGATATTTTCTCCCGAACAAATTCTCGAAAATAGAGGACGTGTAGCAATTTTTATTGATGGTTCTAATTTATTTTACGCGGCGCTTCAGCTAGGAATTGAAATTGATTATAGTAAGCTTTTGTATCGCCTTACTGGTGGTTCTAGGTTACTCAGATCGTTTTTTTATACAGGAGTTGATCGCACCAATGAAAAACAACAGGGATTTCTGTTGTGGATGCGTCGCAATGGTTATCGTGTAATTGCCAAAGATCTGGTTCAGCTTCCTGATGGCTCCAAAAAAGCCAATCTAGATGTTGAAATTGCAGTTGATATGATGGCTCTGGTTTCAGCCTATGATACTGCCGTTTTGGTAAGTGGCGATGGAGATCTGGCATACGCTGTAGATGCAGTAAGCTATCGAGGAGCAAGAGTAGAAGTTGTTAGCTTACGCTCAATGACTAGCGATAGTTTAATCAATGTCGCTGATCGCTATATTGATTTGGATCAAATTAAGGTGGATATTCAAAAGAGCAATAAGCACAGCGATCCCTATCGTAGTTTCTCTGGATTTGGCATTTTAGATGATTAACTGATGGTTTGATGATTAACTATTGCCCCCTTTTGAAATTTCGGTGTTAGCGATTAAGGTTAATAAGAGCGATATTATTTCTTGATTAACCTCTGGAATACGACCTTGGTTTTACAATAATAAAATTATTATTCGTAGTGATGCCCGATTAAGATTCAAAAGGGGATCGATTTATTACTAAGCCACCCCATAGCTAGGCTTTGCTTAATAAGTTTGAATGGTTTCGTCAAGCAGAAATAGTCCCCCATTTATAAGCTGAAGAGTATAAAGTAATATATACATTATCTCTATCTGCATCCCTAATTTGAGCCTAGCTAAATTAAACCCCAATCGGCTGAATATATTAATTGCTCTACTAATTCTGAGTATAGTTGGCTGCCAATCTTCGATACCAGAGTCTCAACCTGAGCCTCGTGAAGCGAGGTCAGATACTCAACTGGTATTAAACAATGCCGTGTTGGAGCAGTCTAATAAGCAGGACAATACTATTTGGAAAATCAAAGCGGATAATATTGTCTACAGTGAAGATAAACAAATTGCTACCTTGAATCGAGTCGTAGGTAACTTATGGCAAAACGGCACTATAATTCTAAAAGTAAGCGCGAAAATAGGGGAGGTTCGAGACAATGGCAATATCATTCTCTTAAACCAAGATATAGTTGCTAGCGATCCCCGTAATAATAGTGTAATTAACACTGATGCTGTTGAATGGCGACCTCAAGAAAACTTACTGCTAATCAAGGAAGAGTTAGTAGGTACGCACCCTAATTTAAAAGTTACTGGTGATTCGGGAACATATCTTACCGACATCGAGCAATTGGCTATTCAAGGTAACGTAGTGGGAATTACCAATCAGCCTGCTCTTGAGCTAACTAGCGATCGCCTAGAGTGGAATATTGCTCAAAACAAGCTCAAAAGTCCTGGTGCGGTGGAATTAGTCCGCTACCAAGAAGACCAAACCATTACCGAGCAGTTAGTTGGCGATCGCGCTGAAGTTGATTTAGTTGAGCATACCGCGACTTTAAACCAAAATATTGAACTGATTACGCTAGAACCACAACTACAAATAGCTACTGACTTTTTTGTTTGGAATTATCAACAGCGTAGCGGTCAAACCGACCGACCGATTCAAATCTGGGATCGCGATCGCCAAATTAATTTGACAGGCAATCAGGGTGAAATAAATCTGCCTCGTGCTGTAGCCACACTAAAAGAAGGAGTCAAGGGCATAAATCAGCAGAAGGCGTCACAGTTATATGCTCGCCAACTAACCTGGAACATGGAAGCGGAGGAAGTAGAGGCGACGGGAAATGTAATCTATGAACAAGCTGATCCTCAAGCTCGTTTAACGGGAGACAAAGCCGTTGGTCAATTGAGCAATAACAATATTGTTGTTACTGGTAGTGGTCAGCAACAGGTTCAGACAGTGATTGATAATTGACAATTAAATTTTTGCTATGCTCAGAAACTATTTGTCAATAAAATACTGACGATAGCAATATTGACAGTAGAAGATTTTATCAGCAAAGACTATTCAAGATTGCTTGAAATCATTTATTTTCTCTAAGATTGTCAAAGTCTTGATTGTTATTAATTTTTGGTCTGTTAATTTCAGAATCTAAACTAACTTTAAAATAATAAATATAGCTTTTATATTGATTGTTTTCATGCTCAGGCATTTTTTTAAGAATGCGGTCACAAATCACAATCACAATCGATTCTTGATAACGTGAAAGATTTAGTAAACATAAAACTTGATAGGGTAAAATTTTCTCGCAATAGCCAAAGATCAAAGCATATTTATGTTTGGCTATTTTATCAAAAAGATTATAAGCTTCCAAATAACATTGTGAATCAACTAATTTGACTCCTTGATTGAACTTTTTGTCAAATACTATTGCCAGGCATATAATAGCAATCTTAACTACAACTAACGAAAGTGAAAACAATACCCAATCCATAAATCAGTTTTACACATAATAGGACAATAATAGTTTTCCCATTAAACTGAAAGTTAGAAACTGATAGTAAAAAAAGATTGGTCAAGCTTGCTGTTGTTTTAACCACATCACAACATTCTGAGCATTTTTATCAGGAGGAAAAACTGGGTAAAATACTTTGACGATCTTTCCTGCTAGAGCAATCAAAGTCATGCGTTTGATCAGTTGTTTATGATCTGCTTCAAAAGTAGGCAACTTTAATGCTTTGGTCAGTTTAAGATCTACATCACTTAGAAGTTCGTAGGGTAGATGAAGTCTTTGCACTGCCTCAAGTTGAATTGAAGTTTCTTGGGTACTCACTCCATAAACTTGAGTAGCCAGCATTTGAAGCTCTTGATAGTGATCGCGAAAACTACATGATTGTGGAGTACATCCTCTGGCACCAGGAATTGCATCCCAGCCATCGGGTAATTTAACACCTGGTTGTCCTGTCATGGGATAAAAATAGAATACTGCTTGGCTTTTAATATCGGAGATATTGATTTGTTTACTAGTGGTCGAATTGAGAACAACATCAGGCAAATTTTTTCCCACTAGATGATCACATAATCCATCATCTAAAGGCACAGGCAAATTTGACGGCAGTTTAGAAAAACCTTGAGTCATAATTTTTTGGGACAAAACTTTTTGTAATCTTGTCTGGCATTAGTGTAAACAATTAATAGTTATTAAAAATATAGTCAAATATTACACTAAGTATTTTTAACTTTACCAGGAGTAACTCTGGTGGGACGAACTACAACGCCCTCTATCCCTTGGTCAAAGACTGTTGGGATTACTTTTCGCATGATGTTATAACTCGCATTAATGTCTGAATTAATTCTAGTTTTTTGGTTCTTAATTTTGTACGTTCCCCTAGTTTCACGATAACCACTAAACTTGACTGTTCTAGCATCATCGTCACCGTAATTAGGGATAAAATCTAAGTTAAAAAAACTGGCGCGAGAAGTATAACTTTCTTCTCTAGTTATCACCTCAATTCCTTTCATTGTTCCTTTATAGATTAACATTTCGATAAATCGAGCATGAGGAATAGAAACAAAGGTTTGATTTTGAACTCTGCCATTATTAATATTTTGTTTCCAAAGAGGATTTTTGCCAATAATCAACTTACCTATTCCATGTTGATCGAGATGATTGATAATCCATCTACTACAAGCATGAAGATAAGCATCTACTTGATTATTGCGTTTAGCAGTTAACCGAGAAATTTTCTTAGATGTTTGTTTTTTGCCTTTAAGATTCGACTGAAGCAAGGCACGGGTTTTATTGTAGAGTTGATTGAGACTTTTTAGCGGTCTTCCATTAACCAATATTGGTTTGAATCCAGGGAGGTTTGATGTTAAAGCTGCTAAGTTATCAACTCCGATGTCAATAGCTGCTACAGTGGTATTGTTATTAACAGTATAATCTTCATTTTGTTCATAAATAATTTCAATTATATATTGACCTATTTTGGGAATAATTCTTGCGCTTACAATTTTTTCGGCTTTGATTTTTGTTGATACAAAGAGGTTCGTACCTGATAATTTAACTATTCCTTTGGATAACCAAGGCTTACTAATAGCTTGAATTGTGTAAGTAAGTAGGTTGCGTCCTTTAGTTTTATGTTTATATTTCGGTAATTTTGGTCTTCCAGTAAATTTATTTGGGTTCTCTTTATAAGCTTTGTTGGCTTCAAAAAATGATTTCCAATTTTTATCTAAGCCTCTGAGAACTTGTTGACTTACTTTAGTAGGTAAAGCTTGATAGTCTGGTGAGTTTTTTACTAGATGATAAATTTTGTTGTAACCCAGATAAACTTTTTCAAAAATGAATGATTGACGTACCTTGTAATTAGCAAAGTTATAAATATTTTTAGATAAGAAACAAAGTTGGTCTATGTCTTTCCAGACTAGACTGTTTTTCTTGACTATGTGTCTTTCAACGTGCCTCATTATTAGTCAGTTCTTTAATAATTTTTTCGGTTTTTCTTTTGCTTCTTCTTAGACCATATAACCTGGCACAAAATGAGGTGATTATTGCTACCAAATCTTGCATTAATTCATCTTTTCCGTTGTCGGCTTCATTCCATATATATTACTATATATAACTATATTTTTATTCAATGTTTATCATACTAATATTTTTGGGTTTTTTACTCCTTCTGCTCCTGAGTTATTATATTTTTTTACTATTTCCTTGGCATAATCATAATTAATGCCGATGGCGAGCGCACTATTTTTAATTAACCAACCTCAAGATATTTTCGCGTTTTAAATGCCATCTTCTCGATTCTACTGAATCCTGGCTTGTTCGATACCTATGTTTTAATTCCTCACTACTATAATACTTAGCTAAAGAGGTTTTTCTCGGCATTAGGCATTATCTTTTTTCCTAACTACTCTTCTATTATTTGAGAAAATGGCTAAACAGCAGAGAAAATTGCAGTAGAAATTTTTTTAACGAGAGAATAATCAAGGCTTAACTTTATCAACATCAATGACTTGTAAACTGCCTTCAGATATTATTTATAGGTTATTGATAATGAAACGCCGAAACTTTATCACTTATTCTCTATTATTATTTGCTAGCTTAACTACCGTCACCTTTAGTTCATCTTTTGCTTCGGCACAAAACCCCGAAAAATTACGTTTTGCCGTAACTGACGTACAGGGTTTAGAGGAATTACAGCGAGATTATGAACCTTTTCGCGACGCTTTAGCTGAAAGCTTGGGGACAGAAATTGAATTCTTTCCTGTAGCCGATCGCACCGCAGCAGCAGTAGCTTTACAATCAGACCAAGTAGATATCGTACTTACTGGTCCTGCGGAATATGTGGTGATGAAAGCTAAAACCGATGCAGTACCTTTTATTGCTATTACTCGTCCCAATTATCGTTCGGTGATAGCAGTACATAAAGATAGTGGCATAAAAAGTCTTGGAGAACTCAAAGGTAAAACCATTGCCATGTCCGATCTCGGTTCGACTAGCGGGCAACTAGGACCTACTAAAATCCTCGTAGATGGGGGTTTACAGCCCGAACAAGACATTGAAATCAAGATGCTTGGAGATACGGATCTACAGGCATTTAAAAACGAAGATGTGGAAGCTTGGGGTGGTTCGGCTTTAGATTACGATCGCTTTATGGAAGCTCAAAGTCTCAATGCCGAAGACTATCCGATTATTGCTACAGGAGATCTTTTACCCAGTGATGTCTTTATTGCTAGCAGCGAACTAGATCCAGAATACGTTAATAAAATTCGTGACAGTATGGTGCAAAACCAAGATCAATTAATCGGTGGCATAGTCGCAGTCGAAGCCAACGAAAAATATACTGGTTCTACTTTAATTGAAGCTCAAGATTCAGATTACGATCCTATCCGTTTAGCGTATCAAGCAATTGGCGTAAACGACTTTACCGAATTTGTCGGTGAGTAACCATTGTCCATTGTCCATTATCAATTGAAAAAATGTTATCGCTGAAAATTAGCGAACTAACCAAAACTTACCCTAACGGTACGACTGCCTTAAGTAAGGTTAGTTTCTCCGCACAGCCAGGGGAAGGAATTGTCTTGCTGGGGGCAAATGGTTCGGGGAAATCGACTCTGTTACGCTGTATCTTGGGTTTGGAAACTGCTACCTCTGGAGATGTTTGGCTGGGAAATTGGCAGCTATCCCAGCTAAAACTAAAGCAACTTCGACAAATGCGATCGCAAGTTGGCATGGTATTCCAGAAATTTCATTTGGTAGGTAGCTTATCTTCTTTTCACAATGTCTTACACGGCGCATTAGGACGCAGTACCAGTCCTCGTTACTGGTTTCCTGCCACCGCACCTGAATCTGAGCGTATTCAAGCCATGGAATGCTTAGAACGAGTTAATTTGGCTCATTTAGCACAACAAAGAGTCGATACCCTCTCAGGAGGTCAACAACAACGGGTGGCGATCGCTCGTACTTTGATGCAAAAACCCAACTTAATCCTGGTAGATGAACCCGTCGCCAGCCTCGATCCCCAAGCGGGTAAAGAGGTAATGGATTTATTATGGTCAATTGTCAGAGAACAAAAGCTAACGATTATCTGTACCCTGCATCAACTGGAATTAGCACAAAAATACGGCGATCGCATTATTGGTTTAAAAGATGGCAAAATTCAACTTGATTCTGCCGTTGGTAATCTCAATCCTGACGATTTAACTTCCTTGTATCAAAGCAGATCTAAAAAAGAGTTAACCATAAAACTCACTCAAAAGAAATAATCAGAGATTACTTGAATTAATGCAGCGATCGCATTGTCAATTATCAATTGTCCATTGTCCATTGCTTTCATTGTCCATTCATGAAATTAGATTCATCTTCTCAACCTACCAAAACCCCTCTTCCTCCTCGTTGGCGTAAACCTTCCTTTACTGTGTGGTTGGGAATAGGAATTCTCTTAGCGTTTTTTTTACATGGCTTGTGGATTAGCGATCTAACTCCAGAAAGAATTTACAAAGGTTTCTTTCGCTTGGGTGATTTTCTGGCTGATGCTTTCCCCCCAAAACCAGATCGCCTATCAAATGTGATTAAAGCCACCATCGAAACTTTTGAAATGGCATTAGTAGGAACTGTGTTTGGTGCTTGTTTGAGTTTGCCCTTGTCTTTACTAGCTGCTAAAAATACCAGTCCCAACAAAGGAATATACAGCTTGAGTCGAGGTTTTATTACCATGCTAAGAGTTATCCCCGATCTAGTTTGGGGTTTGCTGTTTATTGTGGTGGTAGGATTGGGTGTCGGTGCTGGAATTTTAGCGATTACCGTTGATGTGATGGGTTTTTGCGGTAAGTTTTTTGCCGAGAGAATTGAAGAAATTGATCCCAAACCAGTAGAGGCTTTGCGGGCTTTGGGGGCATCGGAATGGGGGATTATCGTCGGGGCAATCTTTCCCGCTACTATGCCCTCATTTGTTGCTTCCACCTTATATTCTCTAGAAGCTTCGGTGAGATCGGCTGTAGTGTTAGGTTTGGTTGGTGCGGGAGGTATTGGGGTTGAGTTGGCTACCTCGATGCAGTTATTACGCTACGATGAGGCATTGATGACAATTATCGTGATTTTTGTAGTGGTTTTATTGGTTGAACAGATATCTGCTATAGTTAGGAAAGCGTTGATGTAGCTAAAATATTTCTTAGAAGTTTTAAAGCTAGAGTTTTGGATAATGATAGAGGAAAAAGTTCGCCAGCGTGCCCGCGAAATTCTTTCTGAGCTAATGCAGCTCGATACTCTAGCAACTAGTCAGACACAGCGGCGTGAGTTTAAGGATGCACTTCAGTACCTGCAACGTGCCATCAAAACTGGTTCAAACACTGCATTACAACTTGGCTCTTATCATTTTGTTGTTGTCTCAAGACACATTCGAGAGGTTCAAGAGGGAAAACGCAAAGGTGCTGAACGAGCAAGACGCAAAGAAAATAATAATAAAGCGATTAAATAAGCGGTTTTATATACCGTATCTAAGGCGTTGTTGCATGAATCTATCATTGCTAAGTAAAGGTTTCAGCGATCGAGGATGCCTCAAAACAGTTGAA
>JBCCDL010000037.1:0-17011 GCA_039030815.1 Cyanobacteria bacterium P01_A01_bin.83
AAATTTCAGTTAAAAAAGTTTAGCTGCCATTCTGGAGAAGATGATGTATGTGTATCGGTCGCAGAAAGCTCTCGAAGCGTAATGCTCGAATCTGTACTACTCGAATCCAGGGAATTATGGGAAATTGATTTGGCTCTAGTCGAAAGCCCCATTTTGTTGAGCAGACGATTAACGTGGCGAGAACTAAGTTCAATATCTAATTCTTTTTTTAAGTGTTTACTCAACCACCGACCCGTCCAGCGTTTAAATGGATAGCCGTATTCGCGAGGACTACTTTTTACTAGCTTTCTCAGCAGAGCTATATATTCATCGTTGATAGTCTTGGGGCGACCGCGAGGGCAATCCTGCCAATTATGAGCCTGTCCTGCTCTGGCTTGTCCCATCCAATATCGCGCGGTTTCAGCCGTACATTTTAACTTTTCACTAATCTTGGTTTTGGTCAAACCTTCATCCGCCAAAAGCATAATTTTTATGCGGCATTGATATTCAGAACGCAAGTCTTTTGTCTGTAAACTTTTTTCTAATAATTTTCGCTGAAAAGGCGTGAGATATTTTCCTCGATCAACCACGGTAATTTCTCCTAATCAATTTGTTGGTAGATAAGAGTTAAAGTTCGATTAACGCTTCTCATGAAGCTGTAGGCTGAAAAATGCACAAAAAATTTATAAGCGAATGATTTTAAATTTCTCCTCGGCAGAAATAGTTCTGCTGAAGATCTTCCTTCAAAAGAAAATAATTATTTTTCACTGCTAAATGAAATGGCAAATAGTATTGCTGATAAATAGAAGGGCAAGAGATAGAAAATTCAAGCCAACCTAACTATCTCACTATTGGCACTTAAATAAATTAAACGTAAATTATATATTTACTCTCGATCATTAATCTAGCGCTTTATGAAGACTAACAAAAAAAAAAACGAAGAAATATTAAGAAAATATAACAAACAAATAAAACAGCTCCGATTTAACTCGTTAATTATTCTGCAAAAGCCAGAGGGTCACTCGCATTTGAAACATAGGAAAAGCTCTACTTTATTACAGCAAAAAAAAAAGACAAAAAACAATTATTTATGTCTTTCTATTGGTATTGATCCTGAGCATATTCTAGAAAAGAAATGGCTAATGCTTCTCTACGTAGATCTGAATGAATCTCACGAGTGATTGGTTCGAGCTTTTCTAACAAAAACTTAGTTATTTCTCCATGGGAAACAGCTCGGCTAACTCCCCATTGGTTTAGAGGACATCCCACCAATTCTTCCAAGTTACGCTGTAATTCCTCAATCGAAGTTTTTTGGTGTAGTTGTTCTATATATGGACTCAAAGCAACTGAATCAGTTTGAGGATGGGGTGGCAACTGTTTTATTGATTCTAAAAGAAAACTATTAGTTTTGTTAAGAATATCTATTTCTACTCCAAACTGTTCGATTGCTTCGGCGACTATTAGAGCTACTAAACTGCATACCTCCGCTTCTATTTGGCTTTTAAGAGCGAGTATAGCTGCTTTCTTGCATATATCCTGTTTTTGTAAGTGCTTGTTTTTAGATTGTAATACCCGCTCAAAAGAAGCTATTGCCGCTCTTTTATTCTCTAGATTATCTCTAGATTCCTGTTCCAGAAATTCTTGCCAGTCTGATAAATATTTTTGGGTAGACTGAAAAAAAGCTAGTAAAGGTAGTGGTGATACTTGCTGATTGATTGAGGAAATTGCTTTAGATACGTTTTTAGATGTAACTGCTTGTAGAAATTTAAAATTGTCCCTTAAAGTATTTATGTACCAGTAACTATCAGTGTTATTCTCGTCAAGAAGATTTAGAATTAACTGCTTATCTTCTCTTAGTTGCTGTTTTGGTCTAGCAGAGTTGGCAATCTGAGCAAACAATTCTTCTATTTCTATGACTGCATCTTCGGTTAACGTAGCATTTTTATCTTTCTGATGGCACAAATGCTGTTTCATCTGAGATAGCCCCCCTCGACTAAAATTCAAATTTTCGATCATCTCTTCGGCTACGAAATCCTGAACGGGGGTAACATCGCGCCACCAATCAATAATCTCTTTTGCTAGCCACAAATTAACGTCTTTTATCTTAGACTCCTGTGATTCAAAAGAGGATAGCCGAACTCCATCAAGAACTCCCTTACCGATATAGACGTTTTCTCTATGTACCGCATAAATTGCTGCTGTTAGATCGACAGTTGAGCTGTCTTTTAGCAGATATCCTTTCGCTCCTGCTAAAATAGCTTGGTTCAACATCTGAGACTCAGAACCTGTATAAATAATTACCTTGGCTGGAGAATGTTTTTGAACAATTGAGTAAATAGTTTCCATACCATCACTCTGAGACATGACTGGATCGATAATCACGATATCAGGCTTTAGTTGTTCGACTAGCTCAATTCCTTGTTGATCATCTTGAGCGGTGCCTATAACTTTAAATTGCTCTTCAGACTCTAAAAGTACTTTCAAACCTTCGAGTACCAAATTCTGCTTGTCTATGATTAAAATGCGAATCATTTGTTTAAGGTGCTTATTGGTTATTCGCTTTAAACTCTTTCCAAGCTGCGACAACTGCTTCGCACTTACTATGATCGGGTTCGCTAATAAAGCAACGGCAGCCTAATTGATGAGCCAACAATAGAAGATCTGGATGCGGAATAAAACAGATACTAATATCATCACCACCATCAGTAGTTATTTTAATATATCGTTCAACAGCTTCTAACAAAAATTTAAAATCTAGATCATGTCCATATCTACTGTAGAATTTTACTTCTGAATCAGCTTGCTCAAAAGAAAAAATCCAGTTTTTTTGATTGGGAAACGCTAAGTTTAGAGAAACCTTTGTCGTTAAGTGCCTGGTGAATTGAGGCGAATTGGGATCGCCACAAAATAGAAGGTGTTCTCCTAACAAATAGAGATTTTGCTGAGGGATAATCTTAATTATCTGCTGCTTTAAAGCAGGATTTTTTGTGGTATCAGCAGCAGTGGGCAACTCTCCCTGGGAAGGTCTAGTCTTCAAAGCTGGAGATTTCTGGTAAAGTTCGTTGCTGGATGAAATATCCTTGAGATCATGTCGTTTCCCACTGCCCTCGCTGTTTGAAGAACGCTCGCGATCCACTTGCTTTTTGTCTAGAACAGTATTTTCTGCTGAATTTTTGATGGCGGCAGACTTGTTTGGCAACAGAGTATTGCGATCTGTCGCTACATGTTTACTCTTAATTTTTTTGGCTGTATCTACATTAATTTTTTCTCCCTGTTTTGCTCTTAATAGAGCCTCTTCGGTTGCTGTCTCAGGAACTGAAGGAGCTGATAATTCATACAAGGCACTAGGCAAAATATCCAAATCAAGCAATTGCTCGGATTTGAATCTTTCAGCTACACTCATAAATCTGTTTGCCGTGCGGTAATTCAAACCAATTTCTGTTTCTAACCAAAGATAAAATTGACCGTGTTCTAGCTTACCCTTAACGTCAATCAAAGATTGTCCTATATCTATAATATCTTGTCCCGATCGCCGAACAAGCTGCTTGATTCCAGTAGTCTTCTCGCGAAGATAGGCTGACAAATCTTCATCGAATACAGAGTAATCAAAAGTACTTTTAGAGGGTGAAACATCATTCTTGTTCTTCCCAGATGAACCAGCGGTAATGGCTTCTAAGTATAGCTTTTGCCGATGCTTAATTCCTCCTGGTTTGCCAAAGAAACCTTTGATATTGTTAAATTGTTTTACCTTAGTCTTTAAATATGTCTTAGTTACATATGCTGAATAGACAACGATTATAGTGTCTCTGCATAGTTTGTTAATTTCAGGAATTAAAGAGATGCCCCATTCAGAAGAATTATTCTGAACGTTTGGCTCAAAACTATACAAATCTCGTTCATTTTTGGGAATTTTAGAGTCAATGAAACAAATAGCAATGTCCCCATGAAGATTAATAATTCTTAAAGCCTCTTCATAGTTAGAAGCAAATAACGCTAAATCTTTATCAACTCCAATATCGAGAATAAAATCTTCTTTGTCGACTTCATTCTTAGCGATTTCGTCATCTACTACCAAATATTTATGTCCGATAACTTCTTGACCCTTATCTGACGAATTATTAACACTGCCAACGAACATCTGCTTCTCCCTATCGAACCACAGACTTATATTTTACGCTATCTCAATAGAGTACGGTGAATTAAAGGCATAGTAACAATAAATCTACAGCCTTGACCTTCTTTACTCTCTACTTTGATATTTCCTCTATATAGGCTCAAAATCCTTTTGGTTAAATAAAGTCCAATTCCTTGCCGATAATTAAAAGAAACAAAAGGTTGAAAAATTTTCTGATGAAGAGCTGTCGGAATGCCAACTCCATTGTCCTCGACTCTTAATTCGATTGTCTTTTTATTTTGTTTTGTTTGAACTCTAATCAAAGGATTATGTTCAGCCTTACTACTTTCTCTCGGGGCAACGGCATAAGCAGCATTATCGAGTAGGTTTTCTAAAACTATTTCCATGGCTGTTGAGTCTATTTCGACCTCCTTTATTCTGATATCGTAGTCTTGGTAAATATCAATTTGATAATCATATTCATTTTCACTCTGAAATCTGGCTACTATTGCCGCAACAAATTGATTGATAGCGGTCAATTCTAGAGCATTGGTTTTATTTAAGTAACCAAAATTTATGAAGTCTTCGGTACGTTTTCGATATCTCTCCATCCTCAGCACTTGTTTTTCAATATTGACTGCTCTTTTTTGAATAATTGTTAAATGCTGAATCGGATCTTTCGGTTTGAGGGTGGTTCTGACTAAATCTTCTGTATACCGACTCTGAGAGGATTCCCGTTCAGTGTTTCTTTCAAAGATCGAATGTGAATCATCGTCTTTGACAATGCTGTTCTTAATTTCTTGGGTGGAAATTTGAATTCGATTGTTGCTAGAGGCAATTGAGTTTAATGGATTTCCTAAACTATGCTGTAAATCGCGCACAAACATTTCTAGTTTAAGTACATTTTTTCGCGATCGCTCTTGATAAATGTAGTAGTTGGTGAAAAAATATACGATCCAAATAGCTGCGATCGCTGTAACCACTGGTATCCACCATCCTCTGGTAAAGCCAATTAAATTCAATAGGAGCAGCAGAGAGGTCAAACCAAAAGCATAAACAAAAGTGGTTAAATACAAATTCTTGAGCTCGAAATTTTGATATTTGCTGATAATCACGATGATTGAAAATGCAGAAATCAAGACTAAACCTAACTCGACTGGCTTAGAAGCCGCTTTGAGCAGCGGTCGCTGATCTATTGCCGCACTAACTATCGAGCTTGCCACTTGCGCGGGTATTTGTACCCCATAACTCCACCGACCGCTAGCGCGATCTAAAGGAAGATTATGGCGGTCGGCAGTGGAGGCTGACACATTGCCAATTAAAACTATTTGATCGTGAAATAAGTCTGGTGGAATTTGATTACTAACAACCTCAGTCACAGAAACTCGCCTAAAGCTAGGATTTCCTTTACGCCAATTGATTAGGGTATCCAAGCCATATGGATCGCTATTAAAAGCTGTTAAGGGTTTGACTGTAATCGAACTCTCTCCCTTAGCAATTTTTAGCGAGTAATCTTCAAGTTGATCGGCTTGCCATCCTTCTAATTCTAAGTATTGATATCCTAAAGCTACTCCCAGATATGGAATTCCTGCTGGAGCGCCCGATTCGTCTACTTGAGGAAAGATATAGGCACGCCGTACGGTATCGTCTCTATCGGTAGCAATATCTGAAGCAGCAATTTGCTCTTTTTGCTTGAGAATTAGCGGCGCATTGATTGTGGGTTCGACTACTTTTTCAATGCCAATTAAGTTCTCTGTCAGACTGAAAAACTGATTGAGAGAAGCATATGCCTCTAGATTTTGCTCGTCTGAAAGCCGAGGAGAAAGTACTGGGATATCTCGATAGAGATCTAGTCCAATAATTCGCGGCTGCTGTTGCTCAATCTTGCTGAGCAAAGTAAAAAGTGTATTGTCAGAAATTGTTGTCTCTTCCAACATTTGAATGCTTTTTTCATCCCATTCAACTATCACTAGGCGTTCGTCAGTTAGTTCGGTAGGTCGAATCAGAAAATCAAAGTCATAAATAGCCAATTCTAATGGCTGGCAAACTTGACTTAAAACGAGAACAGTTATCGGTAAAACGACCGCCAATAAAGTATATCTGTAAGGAAAGTGACTTGGTTTTGAAAAAAAGGGTGAGAAAAGGTTCTTTAACTTGTTTAACATGAGTTTTTTTACGTTTTCCTAGGCTGGAATTTTACCTATCTAAACGACAATTTAGCTGCGGCTTTGTCTTTCTCGTTTAAGGGTACTAAGCCGACATTTGAAAGTAATTGCTGTAAATATTCAGGACGGTCTCGATCTTGAATCGCAAAGCTCAAAGCTTCGTACCAAATTCCGTTAGTAGCATAGACGGCGGCAGTTTCTTCTTTTGTATTACTCTTTTCTAGCTGCTGCCTAACTTTTGCTTCTAGAGGCACTCTTTTAACTGCGGCTCCCAATACTTCATAGTATTCTTGTGAGTCTTGGTGACAGGGAATAGCCACGTACCACAGGTAAACTGTTCCCTCTTTTAAATTGGTTGATTTGGGTAGTTGTAGCTGTTTAACTCCTGGTTGAGAGACAGAAAAAGTTTGTTCGACTACAGGTTCTGCTACCTGAGGATTTACTAAGGTAAACTTTAGTGGTAGTGACGAGGCAACCTTTGAATGTAGAAATAAGGGCGGAGCAGGAGAAGAAGTGTGATGAACTACGTTTGCTTCAGGAACTAGCAGGGTGAGGGAGTTTTTCGGTAGGTCGCTTTTACAATTAGAGCGAGAACCGCTTCCCACAGTACGTCTTTGTTCTACCTTGGTCGGATTTGATGAGGGAGTGTAGTTTCCTAGCAAACCTGCTTCAGCTCTTACAGCCCACAGAAAAATTTGGCTAAAGATAAGTAAAAGTAAATTTAATAGTGAAATAGGCTTCATTATAGGGAATAACGCTGATGGATTTTTTTTTCTAAGCATAAAGTTTAAAATTTATTTAAAATTTAAATATAGTTCTGTATCATTCCCATGGCTTCATAGCTAAAACTTACGACCATAAATACTAAGTAAACAACTTTGATTAAATGAGTTACTCTCTGATACTATTACAGCTAAAGTTGTTTTCTGAATTTTCTTTAAAGTGTATTTATAGTTTCATAACTTATAACTCACGGTTCGCTGCTTTCTGTTAAAGATTGAGCGAACCTCGTAACATACAGGTTCAATCTTGTTACTTGTCGACGTGCTATCTTTCCCCAGCGGCATAAGAGCTTATGCTTTCCAGTCTGTTTACGCAACATTTGGTTTCCCAGAGATATTATGACCCTTAGTTAAAGGAGAAAGAACTCAACTTAGACATACATGCGGAACCCAGCGCCTTTTTTGGCTCATTTAATCAGGAAAACTCTTTACAGCAGTTTTTGAGAGCTACGATAAATACAAATCTGACAAATTGTCAGATTTGTATTAACAGAGGAGAGATCCAAATCTGACAAGAGTATGATAATAAATACGAAAAAGGCACAATATAGCGCTTCTCATTTTTATGAGATACAAGGTTAATCGTTTTAACGGGACTTAAACAAAAATCAAGCCCAAACAAAGCCCAAACTCACTTTATACGCTGTGAATAGGTCAAAATCTTGGTTGAGCCATCGAACGAAACGAAACGGACATCTCACGATTGGTCGCCAAGCTCAGAATCCGTGTCCTCATAAAAGTGTAAGCACAAAAAACCAGGATTAAATGTCTATCTAAGCTTCTTTTGCCTCTTGTTTGATATTCTTTAAATCAGTAGTTTTTATCTTAATATAAAACTACTGGTTGATTACAGATTTCATATTTAAAACGATGTTTCTCGAAGAAAAGACTGTTTCGATTTTGGCAATCTCGTTCTTTAGCATATGTATTATTTCGATATCATACCTATCTTTCTTTGTTTCTAATCGTGATGTTAAGACAAGGATTTACATTGGTGCGTTGACGTATGGAACTCTTATATCAGCACTTGAAACATTCAGATATAGAAATATATCATATTTTGAAATTTCACCCAGCCGTGCTGTAGGAGGGATACTTGGATGTATTACTGGTTTTTACTTTGGTTATCAGTTCTGTATCTTAATTAAGAAAGATGATACCAGCTTAACTGAATCACCAGGCTTTACAGGTGCTATTAGCTGTGGTTTGGGCGAAGCTGGTCGCCAGCTTGGTAGCTTTTTAGGCGATATTTTATTTCCTATTTAACACAATGGTTCGGACAATTTTTGTAAAAGAGAGAAAAAAAGCTATCCACTGAATTAAGGTAAAAGTTTAGAAGTCCAAGCTAGATTAGACCAAAATCTCTACCCAACTGGAATTAAAGTTACAGATAAACAACTCAATGAAATTGCTATTGAGCGAAACAGTTTTCATGGGGAGTGGAACTATATGATCAAACCCCGCGTTACCATTTAATTGTTCAAGTTATTTTTACATTATCCCTAACAGTTGTGTTTGATTAACTTTTAATTCGGCAATTAATTACTGATTTAAGATTTGAAGCACTATATCGTACTAATGCTTGAGAAATACCTAATTCCATCCCATTTAACTTGCTATATAATGCAGGACGCGAAACCCCGATGTCTTGTTCTAATGCTTTATAAGCTGCACTGACACTTGGATGAGTTCCACTGACTACCAAACTCATTAGCCTAACTACATTAGAAAATAGTAGCTCAAAGAGTGTATTGCTTGAGAATATGAGTTTCAAACAGTTTGTCTAATGCGGTCGGTTCCAAAATCCGCTCCATGATTCCTCTAACCATTACGGTAATGTGAGTAGCTTTGACAAACTGCGAGAATATAGCATCGATCATGGAACAAGTTCTGCGATTACTAAGTTTCTTTTAGAATGCCATTGATCGCGATCAATGGCATTTCTGGCAGCTTTATTTAGTACAACTGTTTCCCTTAACAGGGGTCGTCCTAACTATAAATTAAATTTGCCACTGCTCATCTTTTAAAAAGCTGATAAAATTAGACTCAGTGATTGAAAAAACTTAATAATCTTTTATTGTTATGGTAATTTGGTATTTAGTTAATAAATGCTAGTCTACTATCCATGGAACGAATTATTTGGGGAGGATGCAGCTATAATAATTCTCGGTTTGATGAGGTACACCTTGATCGGGTTAGGGAATAGGGAATAGCAATAGGGAATCAAGCGATTATCATGATTGTTTAGATTTGTACCTCATGAGTCTAAGAACTGCTATATATTGAAGATTTTTGTTGTAGTTTGATACCAGGCGAGGACTATGCCGTTAATAACACAGAACTAAAATTTTTCGCGCTCAAAGCTTAAAACTTCCCAAATTAGGTCAGCTATCCTCATAGCTGCGAACATAGTCTAAGATAGTTTAAAAAAAATAACAGATTCAACCATGCCTTCTGCATCTGCCTTAGATTTAAACTGTAATCTAATTTATTTAATTTAAGCGAGAGTTAATTACACTATCTTTTTGATTAGAGTAAACACCTTTAAATTATTTTCTCATCGAATAAAGATTTTCTTTTACATTATCAGCCAAGCTACAGAGAATCGGCTTAGTAGCTAGTGACTATCTAACAACTTACTGGAATTTGCATAATGAATTATTCTCCCATAGAATGTCCTGTATGTACATACAACCGCAATGCTTTGAACGCTAAAAACTGTAAGCTTTGCGGAACTCCTCTAGCTGAGATTGCCAATTTTACTGAGATCACCTCGCTATCACCTCGATTAGAAAATGTCAAAAAGCGCAGTTCTGTTGGGTCAGTTAAACCGAGAAATCGCACTAAAGATTCCTTTGGCAACATGAAAGCTTGGCTTTCTCAATTATCTCAATCTTACGGGAGAAACGCAGATGTTGCTGTTGTTTCGACTGCACGCGGTTTGGCGATGCATCTACGCCGTCATCTGACCAAAATGACAAAATTTCGACAACAGGTTGATGTAGACAAGAGATCGTCGGCAGGACAAAGAAACCTTGGGAGCAAACCTTTTGGCACAGAGCAGCAGAAAAATTTTGGTGCGAATCTATATTGTAATGACCCCTGGTCATCAGATTCGCCACAATTGGATTCATCGTCCTCTAAACCATCTTCGGAAAGTAAGGTAGAACCAACGGATTCTATTGGGGTCAAACAGCAGATAGGTAATGTATCTAATCACGTCGTCGATAGGTTGGCATCACCTAAAACTTTTGCTGTTGCCAAAATTTTGCTGATATTAGCAGCTATGTTTGGAGTCAGCAGCATGACGACAATATTTATTTACAATCGATATGGTCAAGAGCCGCTGTCTGTTACCCAGCAAAAAGAACCTCCCAGTACTTATAGTGATATTAAGTTATACGACACTATGGAAGCCGTCCCTAATGTTCCCGAAGGTGTTTTTAGTTATGGTGGGGCTTTATGTTTCGCAGCTTTACAGCGAGATGGCATGAATGCTGCAATTAGTAATGCTTATCCTACATTTTTACTGCGTTATGTAGAACCAATATCTAGTAACCCTGGCTGTACTACGGGCATCAAAATGTTGCTAGATGGTGAATTAAGCATCGCTCAAAACAGCAGACCATTGACCACAGCTGAAGTTAATGTGGCTTCATCTAGAGGTTATAAATTAGAGTCAGTGCCAGTAGCAATTGACGGCATTGTTTTTTATACGAACAAATCTTTGGGCATCAAATCTCTTTCACTGGAGCAAATGAGGGACATTTATTTTGGTAAGATTACAAACTGGAAACAGGTTGGCGGCAAAGATTTGCCAATTACACCCATTGGCTTAGATCCAAAAATTGACAGCATTATGAGACTTTTAATGGAAACTGAAAATGCTCCCACAATTAGCGACAACGTAGTTATCGCTAGAGACTTTACTTCAGCAATCCGCAAAGCAAGTTCTACGCCTGGTGCCATCTCTTATGCTTCTAGCGCGATTCTAAAAGGACAAAGCTCGATTACACCCATTGCGTTATCCGCGAATAGTGATTCTCCAGCAGTTTCTGCAATACTAGCAGATGGGACGGTTAACTTACAGGCGTTTGAGAAGAATGTTTATCCTTTGACGAGACGTTTGTATGTGGTTATTCGTCGAGACGGCTCGCCAGAAGAGAAAGCAGGAGTGGCATACACTAATCTACTTCTATCAAAAGAAGGACAAAATATTTTTAAACGAGCAGGGTTTGTACCCCTGTTCTCTGATGGTAGCTCTAAGTCACAGTAAACAGTTCTCTTAATGGATTACAATCTTCGGCGTTGCTGAATTGAGGGGCGATAGAAAGAGCAAAGGGAACTCATAATACCACAGTCATAGCATGGTCAAAGAAGTTGGTGAGTTACTTCCCGATGCTTACACTCTCCAAAAAACTCCATAAGTAAAAGATGATTAATAAACCTTTGATATATAAATTAACTATTTCTGTATTTGTGGCTCTAATACTTGGTTACAATGATTTGAGAAATGAAAGATATATGTCGTTCATAGGTAGACTAACTTTTATTTTAATATTTGCTCAAGCAATAATATCATTTTCGCGATCTCTACGATAAAAAAACTCAGCAACTTACTGAGTTTTTTTGGAAGAATCTATTGGTAATACTAATACTAATTAGATTTCTTCAGCTTCAATTTAAAAATTTGTCCCGACTGAAATCTCCCCAGCTTTGTCCGTTCTAAAAGTTACAGGAGCTGATCACCGACAGCACAAAGCAAATTCCACTGTCTATTGATGATCCCCAATCAAGGTTAGAGAAGCCCATTGTGCTGGATGTGCATACTTTTCAATCTGTTCAATTTGAACTTTTTGTAGGGCAGTCGCTTTATTGTAATTAGGATTTTTCCAATAAGTATAGAATGCCTCAATCATTTGACTTTGATCCTTGTCTTGGACTTGCCAAAAACTGCCTAAAGTAGATTTGACGCCGCTTCTAGCGGCAACTCCTGCTAACCCTAGAATAGCGCGATCGCTTCCTGCCGCGGTTTCACAAGCACTCAAGACTACGAGATCGAGAATTTGTTCGCTTTTGTTCAAAACATCTTCTAGCTGAAGAGCCGAAAGTTTTTGATCGTAAGCCAAAATGAATGAGGTTTCGGCAGCTCCACCAAAGTAGCCGTGAGTAGCCAGATGAACTATGGAATATTCTGGTTCATCAAGTTGACGGTACAGATTATCAACAGTAAATTGCTGGTTCAAAAACTTGTTGCCACCAACAATATCTTGAACATCTTTAATTTCTTCAGCTACATTTTCCAATTTTGACCAGCCAGGAATATCAGCTTGTAATCCAAAAGCGGCAACTTTGGTTTCTTTCTCTTCTACAGGTATGCCAGTAAAATTCAAGCCGATGGAAGAAACGCTAGCCCATTTTTGAGCTAAAAATTTTTCTCCATCAAATAGAGCAGCCATCGGCAGATTTCTTAAAATTCCATCATGGATAAAAACCAGAATTTCTGGGTCTTTAGCTTCTAATTTAGATTCAAAAGGCTTAATAATCAGATCGTAAAACTGACGAGAGTTGCGTCTAAACTCCCAGACAAAAGTTGTTTTTAATTCTTGATTCCATTGATTGGCTAACTTACTAATCTCACGTCGACCAATATTTGCTTGACTATAGTGAATTTCTCCGTTATCCAGCCGAAGAATAAAGAAGACTTTCTCATCTAAAATAATTGAGTTGATCGACGCTGTATCGCCAGAGATTTGAGAATCTTGTATCTCTTGATACTCTTTAATCTCTAAGCAGTCTTCACCAAAATAATTTTGCAACTGCGCTAATCTCAGCTTGTCGGAAATATTAAGAGCTTCTACTAAGTTTACTTTGGTAATTTTGGGGCGATCAAGAAGTAGTTTTAAAGCTTCTTGGTAAATTGGTTCGATCTGAATCCGAAAATTTATTCTTTGTTCTATGTCTATCGTGACAGAATCTTGATTGAGAAGATCGAGAGAAGCGATCGCATTTTTGTAAGCTGTCAGTGCCGCTGCGCGATCTCCTAACTTTTGATAAATTTGTCCTGCCAAGTGTTGGGCGCGAAAAAGACTGTCAGTAGCAAATTCTGACTGGGCAAATAATTGTGCTTTTTGAGCATAGTTGGCAGCTAACTCCAAATCTCCCAACTCTTTATGGAAATAGCCTAATTCCAAAAATACGTAGCTTTTAAGATAAGAATCGTTTAGTGCAAGTGCCATGTCACTTGCTAGAGTCAACCACGTAGCCTTTCGCTCTCGATCTAGATCTGCCCAATTGAGCATCAGGAACGCTACCTTACGTGAAGGGGTTATCGTTTTTAAGATAGTGCTTCCTTTCTCTAGTTGGTCAGGATCGAGCGCTCGTCCCGATATATCTTGCCAGTTAATCAAAGCACGAACTGAAGATAGGTTCGTTTGATTGCTCAAAGTTAAAGCCTGTTGGGCATATTTTAAAGCTAAAGCACGATTTTGCTTGGCTTGACGATGATATCTTGTTGAAGAATCGTTGGCATGAGCTTCTTCTGCTAAAAGCAGATTGTATTTTGATTGAGATTGAAAAGCCTCAACTAAATTGTTGATAGTGGATAAAGATTTTTTTTTCTTTAAACTACTTTTATAGTAAGAGATGGCTTCTTTTAGTTTGCCGACTCCCTGATAAGCGTTTCCTAGCCGAGTTTGAGTCAATGCAAGACTAGAATCTGAAGGCTCTAAAGCCATGACTCGTTTTAATTCAACGATGGCAGAATTAAATTGTCCCAAACTAATATAACCTTGACCAATCTTTAATAAGGTCTTAATTTCTTGGTTTTTGTTCTCTTGATCGTGATAGGTGGAAGCTTCTTGTTTCCAGACCGAGATTGCCTGTTCAAATTGTCCTGATTGCCAATAGCGATCGCCACTAATATTTGATGTCTCAGCTGTTTCTAAACGGCTTGCCACGTTACGTTGGTGCTGACCCAATGAAACCTTACTTTTTTCTAATAACGAAGATGATTCGAGTGACTGAACAGATACGTCGGAAGGATTAAATACCCCCCACAGTAAAAACGTTAATCCCCAAACTATTCCAATTTTGGTTGCTGACATGTTTAAATACTTTTTCTAGCGTATATAAATACAGCCCTGTCATGGCAATGAGTACTCAAAGTCATACTCAACCTTGACAGTGCACAAGGCTGCATTGTCCGTTTAACTAATCGAACTAATCGCATAAACAGAATAATACATACCTTGCTAAATATCAAAACTTTTAGATTTAGCAACTATCTGGATACGATATGGTCAAAAATAAAACATACATAATAGGCTTACTTGAGTAAATAAGTTTAAATGAATATAAGATGTAGATGGTTTATTTTGAATTAAAGACTGGGAATTGATCATACATTTTTACATTCAAATCTTATAAATTATTTTGCCTACCTACTTACTTTATAATACTCGCTATTCTTTTCAAGTTAAACTTAAGACAATATTTGGTTTTTTTGGGGCTAGATGTATCCAAAGCTACTTTTTAACTAAGCAGTTCATTCGTATAAATTCACAGATTCATATATATTTAAAAATAATTTCCCCAGTGTTATGTATTGTAATAGGTAACCTAGCTGTTATTAGCAAAACATTAGAGCAATATCGCTTGATTTAAGCTGTCATTTAAGTTGGATATGTCTGAAACTGCTCTCAAAAAATCGACAAATTCGTGTATTCATATGTATTTAAAAATAATTTCCATAGTGTTAGGTATT
This sequence comes from Cyanobacteria bacterium P01_A01_bin.83, assembly GCA_039030815.1. GTDB lineage: Bacteria > Cyanobacteriota > Cyanobacteriia > Cyanobacteriales > Xenococcaceae > Waterburya. Next base: position 14,806 of record JBCCDL010000037.1, read on the forward strand.
GTAATTAGCAACCTAGCTATAGTTGGCGAAGCGTTAGGACAAATTAAAACAGTAAAATCAAACATAATCAAAATCGAAGAAATTGAAATTGAAGGTAATACATTATTTTCTGATTCGGAATTAAACAAAATTGTCGCTCCAGTTGAAGGCAGAACAGTAACTTTTGAGCAATTACTTGAGATCAAGAATGCAGTCGTCAAGTTTTATCGCGACCAAGGATATATTAGTAGCGGTGCTTTTCTCCCAGCGCAAAAACTCCAAAATGGAAGACTAACAATCAGAGTAATTGAGGGTAGTCTAGATTTAATAGAAATTGAAGGTTTATCTCGACTCAACGAACAATATATCATAGCTCGTCTTCCCGAACCAAATCAGCCAGTAAAAATTAGTGATTTGACTAAGGCTTTAAAAAAGCTACAGGACGATCCTCTAATCAAAGAGGTTGAGGGGGAATTAAAAGTATTAGAGCAGGGTAAAAATCTGCTTGCCCTCAAAGTTCAAGAGCATAAGCCGATTCAAACCCAACTAAAGTTAACTAATACTTTTTCGCCTACTGTTGGCAGCTTTGGTGGAGAAGTAATTGCCAAACATCAAAATCTTTTAGGATTTGGCGATCGCCTTGGAGCCAGCTACACTAGAACCGAAGGTCTAGAACGATATGGAGTCAGTTATTCTGTACCTTTTAATACTGACGGTGGCACGATTGGTATTGACTACCAAAATGCCGATAGCGAACTAATAGAAGAAGTCATTTCTGCATTTGATATTCAGGCAGACTATGAAGTCTTGAGCCTAGCACTCCGACAGCCAGTAATTGACAACGAAAACGAAGAATTAACTGTCTCTGTTGAGTTAGAAGCTCTAAGGAGTGAGACTTTTGTTTTGGATGATGTTTCTTTTGCCTTCGTTGATGGTTTAGAAGATGGCGAAAGTAAGATTAGACCATTACGCTTAGGTAAAGAATACGTCAGACGTAGCGAACGCAATTTAATTGCTGCTGAGTCTCGGTTTAACGTTGGTCTAGATATTTTGGATGCTACTAATACAACCACAGGAATTGACAGCATTTTCTGGAGTTGGCAGGGGAATTTTCAGTGGATCAAAGCTCTTAATAGCAAGCAAGATTGGTTGCTGAAAACAAGTTTATCAACCCAGCTATCACCAGATCAACTATTGCCAATTGAGCAACTGACTGTCGGTGGTCTTGGTAGTGTTAGAGGCTATCGTCAAAATCTGATTATCGGCGATAATGGCCTAGTAGGAGTAGTTGAGGGTCAATTGCCCTTTGTTAAAAGTTCAACCTGGGGAAGTGTTTCTCTAGCCCCTTTTTTCGATGTAGCAACTATTTGGAGTAATATAGACGATCCTGAAGATGATAGAAGCAATACCTTAGCTTCTTTAGGTTTAAGTTTTAACTATCGGCTAAAAAAGATTCTTGATGCTCAGATTTTTTATGGAGTACCTCTAATTGAAGCTGACGGTTTTGGCGATAGTGATACAGAAGAAAGATGGGGGTTTACGCTCTTAGTTAGTCCTTTAAATTTATAGCTCAGTTCTTTCTATACACTGAAATGTACAGCAGGGCAAGCCTTCTGTAGTTGCGATCGCTCTTAAGAATATAATCATTTCAATGTAGTTAGTTACGAAATAATCAACTAAACTCCTCAATTTACACATAATTCACGAAGTCGTGATGTCAGCCCTGTCGTTTGCAGAGCCATTCGGCTCAGGTCGTCGTCTTCTTACGACAATGGCTCATGGGGGAAACCCCACAGAGCGCAGGGCGTTTTACGCCACGGACAACTGCGGGGCTACCGCCCCATCGTCTCGCTTTGCGAGACTCTGCCCCTTCGGGGCTGCGGTTGCCGCAAAGCGACAACCCCGTGTCCTCCAGAGCATCGCGATGCGATTGCCCCCGAAGGGGGCTGTGGCTCAAGTACAGAGGCTACCGCATTACTAGTCAGCTGAGTCTTAGCCTTCGGCTTGCTAACGCAACCGACTTGCGGACGCTTACGCAGGCTCCGCCTTTTTAAGGCGGAGTACCGTTTACCTCAAATCTTTTGAGCAGCTAATCGTCTAAAAGGCTTGCCCTGCCTAATTTCTAAATACCTTGTCATCTCGTGAGATTTCCGTATTCTACTCTAAGCATTTTTACTCACTGTAAAAGTGGGATGCGACCAAGCAGACGAGCATTAGTGCGTTTGAG
>JBCCDL010000038.1:0-16621 GCA_039030815.1 Cyanobacteria bacterium P01_A01_bin.83
GTCTTCGACGACTGGCGACGTTTCACGTCGCGCACGACTTCGCAGCACAGGGGCTATCGCCCCAGGCGCGGCTAGCGCCGCTTTGCGCGAATGCGCTGTCTGCGTGCATTCATTATTCATTACTCATTATTAATTTTTGAATTAAAATAATTATGTCTAAGATTCAGGTAGTATTACTTGATTTCGATCATCAACAATCTTAAAGGTATTCTGAAGATATTTATTAAAAATTAACTATCTTTTGTTTGAATTATAGAGAAAAGATTTTAGACTAACTTTTCCGTTGTTACTAAAGGTGAACTTAATAAGACACAAGGAGGACAATTTTATAATCCAGGAGCAGGAATAAATTTAACTGTACCTATTTCTCCATCATTTCGAGATTTAGGTGCAGATGCACACGTCTCTAATTTGGGGTTAATTTCTTTTTCAGGATTTACACCAGGTTCTTTTAATTTTTAAATAATTCTCTTTTAATCGAGATCATAAATACTTAGTTTTATTTAACAAACTAAGTATTTTTATATTTGAAAAATTCAGATATCATTATAGTTGTTGAGCTATATTTTACAGGGGTATTAATGTTTAGTAGAATCTCCCAAATAATATTACTTCAGTTTTTAGCTAAAAGTATGCTATTTTCAAATGTAATCATTTTTCTCCTCTCATTACCAAATGTAGCCAATGCTCAGGATACTGCTCAAGACACAATTAATGTCATAGCTCAAAACTGGCTCCCGATTGATGATGGAGAGCCGTTATTTCCGTTTCCTAAAATTGATGATCGCAATTATTTTAATTCAGAACCTAATTATTCACAGTGGGATCAAACTAGTAACTTCATAGTACTAGACAATTATGTTTTCAATTTAGACAAGAAAATTGAGATAAGTAGTTTATTGCTTGACATAAGCGATCTAGAATTTCAAGCCAATCAGCTACCGAATTTGGTCATACCTGAAACAAATAAAATTTGGATAAATCAAAACTAATAGCTAAGGATTAATCTGAAGCTGAAAATGAAATTTTTTGGGAAGTCACTCTTATAAGAAAAAAAATATTATTGAGCTAAAAGTGTGTTGTTGAAATAAGCACATCGATGCTGGTTGGAGAACTTGCTCTACGTTCTTCATTTTCCACTGCGTCTTTGAAATATTCAAATTCTTAGTCAATATTCCAATGCGAAAACGAATAAATCTTTTGAGAAATAGAAAAATTATTAAGGTAAAAACAATCAATACATTAGTAACATAGCAGCGAAATAATAAACTAGTTATTCTATGTTTTGCCGGATTAGCAGTGTTTATTAATGCTACTATTATCTCTTTTATGAGAAATTAAATTGTTCAAAAAGATACTGTCGAAACTGTAAAAGCTTCTTCTACGACGGTTTTGGCTTTGGGTAGAATTAAACCATAAGGGAAGATAACTAAGCTTACTGTAGCCGCAGATTTAGACAGGACAAAAGTATTTCAGTTACTAGTAAAAGCAGGGGATAGCGTTACTTCACATATTTATGATTTTAACAAATCCATTTTTAAAACTTAAAATAGAATATATATTATTTTTGCTATTGCCAACTTATTTCATTGTTTTTCTATGTTGCGCAATTACTATTAGCTTATTTAATTTTGGTTTCTCTTATAAAGATCCAATAAGAGAGTACATTGTGTACACAGTATATTGTTTTGTAGTTTGTTGGTTCCTATTACAGAAATTAAATCAACTTCAAATTAACGTTAAAAATATAGTCGGAAAATTATCTATAAATTATCAATGGCTGATAAAATTATTTGGATTAGTGGCTATTCAGTGTTGCTTTGCCCTTGGTATTGGCATATTAACCTTTAGTTTTCTGTCAATTGCTGTACCTTCATTCATAGAATCACTATTAACAGATGCTTCTAAGACAGATTCTCAGTTGTCTTCTGTACCTATCTACTATAATGCACTTAAATTAATTACTAGTGTGTTGATTGCTCCTGTTGCAGAAGAATTTGTTTTTCGTGGCGTTCTATTACACGTATGTGCAGCAAGATGGCACATTCATACAGCAATTATATTATCTTCTTTAGCATTTGGATTTTTTCATTTTAATCCTATTGGAGTATCAATTGCTGGAATTCTACTCGCGTTAATCTACATTAAAACTCGAAGCTTAATAGTTTCTATAGTAGCTCATTCTATGAATAATATTATAGCGATCGCTTTACCTTTCTTCTTTGCCAAGATAATTAATAATTATAATGATATACCTACACTTGGAGAGGTTACTGATATGTGGAAGATAGGGGGGATTTTAATAGTTGTATCGGCACCATTTGTATTTCGATTTATTCATCGACAATGGTCAAATAATATATCTTTACCTTATTTTACTAATGTTAGATATCTAGCTGATGTACAGAGATAAATTTAGTGTGCTTCTTTTATATTTTATCAATCTTGCTGTGTACATTTAGCTAAATTAATCTTAGTCGATTAACTAATAAGATTTCACTTATTGCTATCGAATCTTATCACTAAAAATAGGTGTGACTATAGCTGAATCTTGACTAGCCTTAGAAAAGCAAGCGATCGCCATAATCTAAAATCAAAATATAAATTTTTAACGCTTTTAAGTCTTAAAATTCTGGTTGCTTGGTAGCCTATTTGTGTCCAATGCAACTATGATTATTATGCTAGCGTTACGTAGATTATTAATCCTGGTACTTACTCTATGGTTTAGTTTAGGTATGGGAATCACTCCCGCGCATGCCAGCGTATCTTTAGACGATCAATTCGAGGCAAGTTATGCCTGTGAAGCCTTTCAATCAATCAGGAAAAGAACCAATCCTGGGGATATTAGATTGCTTCCTGGTCAGATTTATCCTGTTACCGCCAAGAACAAAGATGATGCCACTCATTATTATTTGAAGATTGAAACTGCCGAACCACAACAAAGATGGGTTGATACTAGCTGTGGAAAACTATTAGGTAGTTCTGATGATATATCTAACCCAGTTACAAGCTCTGATAATTTATTGGCTATTAGTTGGCAACCAGCTTTTTGTGAAAATCATCAGGATAAAACTGAATGCGAAACTCAGACAACAGAAAGGTTTGATGCCGAGAATTTTACCCTCCATGGTTTGTGGCCGCAACCAAGGGGCAATGATTACTGCAATGTGAGTAACGAAATTATAGCTCTTGATCGCAATAGCAGTACTTGGTCACAACTACCTCCTATTACTTTATCCGAAGAATTATTTCAAGAATTACAGCGTAAAATGCCTGGCGTGGCATCTGACTTACACCTGCATGAATGGTATAAGCATGGCACCTGTTACAGTGAAACTCCCGAAGAATATTACCATGAGTCTCTGGCGCTGCTAGATCAGGTTAACAATTCTCCAGTACAAGAATTATTTGCTGCTAACATTGGCGCGGATCTTACTTCAGAGGAAATCTTGGCAGAGTTTGATACAGCTTTTGGTAATAATGCTGGCAATAAAGTAGCAATTGATTGTGATACTGATCCTCAACCAGCTAATAGGGAGATGATCGTTGAGTTAAAGCTTAATTTACTCGGTGAGATTGAATCTGATACTACTATGGCGGAACTCTTTACAGATAGCGAAACAGTCAGAAATCGTAATGTTTGCTCTGTAGGTGAGGTCGATCCTGTTGGTTTTGATTAGTGATCAATTAGTAATAAGTAAGTGGGTGTAAATAAATATAAGATGGTCTATTTTGGGACTGGGGACTGGTCATAAAATTTCACATTCGAGTCTTATAAATTATTTTGCCTACCTACTTATAAAATAATTGCGTAATTTACATCTGTTGATTGTAAGCTGCATAAACTCCTTTCACGTTATACCAGTTAAGAAAAATACGGGCTACTTGTTCGGCTAACTGAGGTTTACCTCGGTCAATCAGCCATTGTAATAGTGGTCGTAAACTACGTTCGTTTAAACTGCCACCCAATGACAAGATTCCCCATAATATTCGGTGCAATAAAGTCATTTGGATCATCATTTTGACATCAAAGGTGGGATGTTTCTGGTAAAAAACTACGCCCATTTTTCCCCGTTGAATTTCTTGATCGATCATCTGAGGAATTTGTTCTAAGTTAAACGGAGGATGCCAATGATAACCCACAGCCTCGGGACATTTAATCAGCTTTAAATTTAATTTCTTTAAGCGTACCCCTAACTCCAGATCTTCCCAACCATAAAGTTGAAACCCCGTATCAAATAATCCCGCTTCTATTAGCCATTTACGAGCGATCGCAACATTGCCTGTGGCAAAATAAGCGGCGGAGAAATCAGTGATTTTATAAGGCTCAGATGTGGGATCGTGAAAATTATTAGTATTGATTACCGCACCATAGGTAAACAGGCGATCGCTTTTTAAGGTGAGGCTTCCTTTGACCAATGCATTAGCATGAGACTGAAGAAAACTGTCAGTCACTACTAAATCACTATCGATAAAGATAATTGTATCTCCTTGGGCATTGGCTACACCTAAATTACGAGCTGCTGCGGCTCCCTGATGCTGCTGTTGCCATACCTTGACATGGGGTAAATTATCTTTATTTTCCCTAAGCCAAGCTAAAGTGCGATCGCTCGAACCATCATCAACGATAACTATTTCGTAATCTTGGACTTTATTATCGGTTAAAGTCTGCTTTTCTAAAGCAGCAATACTTTTTTGTAGTATTGGTAAACGATTATATGTCGGTATAACAACGCTGATGTACATTAGACTTTATTGCACAAATCATTATTTATCTATTTAGCCAAGGGTAATGGGTAATAAAGATTAATTTACGATTCAGGTAAAAAGTCTATTAAAATTTAGTTACTGAATTATCCCAAACTCAAAAAGTTATCTCTTTAAGCTTTGGCTTTTTTTTGCTTATTTTTCTTTTTCTGGGCTTGTTTAGCTCGTTTAGCCGCTTGTTTTTCTGCCTTTAGTTTGGCTTCAGCTTGCTGTCTTGCCTTTTCTTTTTCTTCGGCAATTTTATCTAGATAGTAATGATAGTCCCCAGGATAAACAACTAATTCACCATCACGGATTTCGACAATTTTATTTGCCGTTTTAGAAATAAAATAGCGATCGTGAGAGACAATTAGTACAGTGCCGTCATAATTTTGCAGCGCCTCTTCCAGCATCTCTTTGGCAGGAATATCTAAATGGTTGGTCGGCTCATCTAGAATTAAGAAATTGGCAGGTTTCAACAGCATCTTTGCCAATGCCAAACGAGCTTTCTCTCCCCCACTTAAAGCCGCTACTTTCTTAAAAGCAGTCTCACCACTAAATAAAAACTGCCCTAACAAAGTCCGCACCTGTTCGTTTTTCCAGTCGGGAACCTCATCATGAATTGTATCCATGACGGTCTTATCTAAATCTAGTGCTTCTGCTTGATTTTGCTCGAAATAACCAGGAATAACATTGTGTTGACCTAGTTCAACTTTGCCTTCATCATATTCTTCCATACCCATCGCCATATGCAGCAAAGTAGACTTCCCTGCGCCATTAGGACCTAAGATCGCAATGCGATCGCCTCTTTCTATGGTTAATTCGGCTCCTAAAAACAAGATATTATTATTGTAGGCATGCACCAAATCCTCAATCACCAATACTTCCCTGCCGCTTCTGGGGGAAGGAGGAAAGCGAAACTTGAGGGTTCTTAAACCAGCTACGGGTGCCTCTACTAACTCTACTTTTTCTAGCTGTTTTTCTCTACTTTTGGCTTGAGTACTACGAGTAGCACTAGCGCGAAATTTTTCAATAAATTCTTGCTGTTTAGCAATTTCCTTTTGTTGTCGCTCATAGGTTGCCCCTTGAGCCAGTCTGGCTTCAGCTTTTTGCTGTAGATATGAAGAATAGTTCCCTAAATAGGTAGTAGAAACACCTCTTTCAGTTTCGACAATTTTGGTACATAAACGATCTAGAAATTCTCGGTCATGGGAAACAATTACCATTGGTGTATTTATCCCCCGCAGATAGTTTTCTAACCACTCAATAGTTTCAAGATCCAGATGGTTAGTCGGCTCGTCCAACAGTAGTAAATCTGGTTCTTGCAGCAAGATTTTACCCAAACTCATTCGCATCTGCCAGCCACCACTATATGAGCTTACCAGGCGATCGCCATCTTCTGAATTAAAACCCATTTCAGGCAGGATCTTTTCTACTTGGGCATCTAGGGTGTAGCCTTCTAAAGCTTCAAACTTACGCTGAAGCTTATCCAGCTTGTCGATTAGGCGGTCTAGTTGTTCTGGTTGAGCTGTCTCCATCGCTTGCTGACACAGATGCATCTGCTGTTGGATGGCATTAGCCTCAGTAAAAACCGTCCAAAACTCTTCGTAGACAGTACGTGTTGGCTCTACCTCAAATTCTTGAGTTAGATAAGCAATCTTAAGACTAGCAGGGCGAATTACTTCTCCTGAAGTAGCTTCTATCTCCCCACTAATAATCTTGAGTTGGGTCGACTTTCCCGCTCCATTAACGCCCACCAAACCCACTCTCTCCCCTGGCTTTACCTCCCAGGTAACGTCTTTGAGAACTTCCCCCGTGGTATAGGTTTTGCTGATGTGTTCAAGTCGCAACATGGGGTTTCTCCTGTAATGAGTGAATTGTACCAGGGCAAAGTACTTTGCTTTTTGTTTATTTATATTACGTTTTTTATGTGATTTCTATTATAAGATTAATACTTGGAAATATATTTAATTAATTTTCTATGCTTGTTGTCGGTTTGAAAGAATATGAGCCACAAATAAGATACACTTAAAATTTAGCTAGATCAGTGAGAGCTGAAGCCACAATTTTAAATATCTATTGGCTAAGGTAACTTAACTCACCAACAAAAACCAGATCTGATCAAGGTGTGGCAAGTTTTCACTGCCAGATTTTTGTTGAAATCGGCAAATATAGACAAAATTTACTTTTTATTACGTTAATTCAATATCTTAAATATATTGATATGACTACAGTTTTAATCGTTGATGATTTAAATAGTATTAGAGAATTCTTAAAAATTAACTTATCTAGTGAGTCAGATATTCAGATAGTTGCTTTAGCGAGTAATGGCGAACAAGCGATCGCCAAAGTTGAAGAACATCATCCTGACATCGTGTTAATGGATATTGAAATGCCTGGAACCCTCGATGGAATTCAGGCTGCGGAAAAAATTACTCAGCGCTTTCCTGATACTAAGGTTTTGCTGCTTACTAGTCAAGATGATAAACAACAGTTGAATCGAGCGTTAAATGCAGGTTCTAGAGGTTATATTCTCAAGAATACTAACGTCAGAGACATAGCTAATATTATTCGCTTGACCGAAAAAGGCTTTTTCCAAATTGGTCCCATTCTCGGTGATTGGGTAGGGACGTTTCACCAGCAGGTATCAAACGCTAACGGTTTAGCAGTAGGTCTTGATGATCGAGTAACCACAATGCTTAAAGAGTCTCCCTCTATCGAGCAGTCGACGGAAGCATTTGACATGAATTTTGTTTTGTCCAACCTAACCACTGGACTATTTCAGCTACAGGAAACAATTAAATCCCAAGAAAATACCATTGAGAACTTAACCCACCAATATTCTCAGGTTCAACAAGACATTAACACTAAACTGACAAACAACCGTCGCCGAATTAGGCAACCGCTAAAGAGTGCTGGTTACGATTTTAAAGCAGCACCAGTTAGACGCAGCCAAAGAAGACAACATCTTTTATTTATCGGTAGCTTTTTCCTGGGGGTATTGACTGTACTCTTTTTAATACTACTAGTTGTTATTTTGGGTGCCTGATAATTAGAGTGTGTTTGTAAAGTAAACATTAAATTGTTAAGGATATTGAGTAACGAGTAACGAGTAGGAAATAGAGAGTATCAAAAACCCATCTCATCTTTTTGTCTCCCCGTCTCCTTGCCCAATTTTGCCTTAATCTTTTATCCCGAAACAGTCTCTTAAGCTATAGCTGAATAATTCACCCCTTGGTATCTCCGATCAAATTTGATTGTCTCCCCCCGAAGATCACTTCAGGCTGACTGTAATATTTGAACTCTAATAAATTAGAAAAGGGATCTGACAAGAAAAAGCAGTTATGCTCTAACGCTTGTCCACCGAAGCGTAACTTTGGTTGACCATAAAATATCATTTGATGGTCTTGAGCGCGATCGCACAATTGTTTCCAAGCTAAGTAAGTTGGTAATATCAGACCAAAATGTCGCGGATAAATTCCCGACTGTTTTGTGGGACTCTCTTTGGTCATGTGACCAACTAATTGAGTGCCGTAAAAATTAAAAATTACTGCCGATTTATTCTCACGCCCGATTTCGCATCCTAATCCCTCAGCATAGAAATCTTTTGCCTGGGTAATGTCGGTAATGGGAATTGCTAAATGAAAAGTAGCGGTTTGGTTCATGATTGTGACTGACCACAAATTAAATCTCTCTCTTGAACTATAAAATACAGACTAAAATTTCCCAAACTTGCAAAAGTAGTTTATCTTTAACTCGGTTGTACCCACTTAAAGTAGAATACTCACAAGACGTAAAAACATATTAAGCAATGTTAACGATTATGAAGCAGACAGGAGCAGCCGTTTGGTTTACGGGATTTAGCGGAGCAGGAAAAAGTACCATTGCTGACGCTCTGACTAAAAAGCTCAAGTCCGAAGGTTATCAAATGGAAGTTTTGGACGGAGATGAGATCAGAGAACATTTGACTAAAGACCTTGGCTTTTCTAAAGAAGATCGAGACACCAATATCCGCCGCATTGGCTTTGTGGCAAAGTTGTTGGCACGTAATGGCGTAATTGTGTTGGTTCCAGTGATTAGCCCTTACCGTGCTATTCGAGAAGAGATGAGAGCAAATATTGATAATTTTGTGGAAGTTTTTGTCAACGCTCCTTTATCAGTATGTGAAGAACGAGATGTTAAAGGGCTTTACAAAAAAGTGAGGGCTGGTCAGATTAAACAGTTCACAGGAATTGACGATCCCTACGAACCTCCTACTAATCCTGAAGTAGAATGTCGTACCGATCTTGAGGAATTAAATGAAAGCGTTGATAAAATATTTAATAAACTCAAAGAGTCTGGATACATTTCGTAGTTGATTAGACCTATTGCTTAATTTAAACAAACTTCAATCAAAAGCTGTAATAACTTGGGCTACTAAACCATTGAGAAAGATCCCGCAGCAAGATGGCGATTTCTATAGCCGTGTCAAATTATATTAGGACAAGTTTAGTACATGCGGGACAGGGCGTACGCCCAGATCGTCGTAAGACGACTGGCGACTTTTTCAAAGTCGCGCACGACTGGCGATGCTAGCGCATCGCATCCCTTTGTCTTCTCGTAAGTAATGAGTAATAAGTAAATAAGTAATAAATGTCCTAATGTCGACCCGTATTGCTATAGCCTTCTCCTAAGAAACTCAATTTTTGAAGTTCATCTGAACTAATAATCTGGCAAGTTTCTTTTATTCATTATTGGCGATCGCGCTTTGAAACGCTTCTGTCAAACTCCGAAAACTTTGATCATTTCTAAATTCTGGAGTCTTTATGGGAAAAAGGATTGGTCGATTTTTTTTCTAATAATAAAAACTTAAATTAGAAAATAGCTGTAATTCTCTCCCTGTATAGATCCATCTCGGAAAGTGACAAAAGAGGGATAGACGTAACTTGAGCCGCAGCCCCCGAAGGGGGCAATCGCATCGCGATGCTCTGGGCGTTTCACGCCCTGCGCTCTGCGGAAAAAGGGCTTATCCCCATGTGCGTGCTGCATCGCTTTTTTGGTTTTGCCCAAGTATATTCCTTGTAACCAGAACCTGCATAACTGCTATGGTAATTATTACCCAGTTCAAAGTTAGCGCTTTTGACTAGGTTGTTTAATTATAATTAATCAGTTTCAATCAAAAGAAAAGCAGCATGCAAGTTGTTTATGGGTAATGTCATATTTAGTACAGGAAAAATACATCTGAAAGCTAATCAGATAGCTTGCCTCGAATACAATAACGTTAAACTTTATGGAGAAGTAATTCAGTTAATTCCCCATCGCCAGATGTGTTGGTTTAGACCAATATATTTGATCTATTCCCGTTTGCAAAATGCCAGTTTGAGCAATAATTTTTCAGAAACTTTCACTGAATTATCCCCAAAAAGGCAATTAGCTGATCAAGAACAGACATATTCTTCAGAAATTTTGACCACTTGGGATGAATCAAAACTGATAGTTGATTTAAGAGCTGGTTCAGATTTGCTATGGCCAGAAGTATTATTTAGACCAGCCTTAGATACTGAGGTCTTGGATTTTTTGGCTCAATTAAAAGAAATAAATCATACTCCAGATAGAAGATTATCTAGTCAGAAATATCTCAACAATTTTCTTCACCAAGTATGGCAATCCCATCAGGATAAGTTTTGAGTCTGATGGCTCATTATGTCAGGAATTAGTATCAGAAATTGCTTATTACGAAATTTTCCTGTCTGATTTTAACTTAGTTTTTACTTTTATGTTCTAGTTTGATCATGTAGTAAAAATAAGGTTTAAATCCGATGTAGTTTTAGTAAATTATAATACTAACTATCTAGTAAGACTAGAGCATAATAAGCTCATAACCATAGTAGTTAATTAATGGTAATTCAGATTACTCAATACTTACATTTTTAATTTCAGTGATTATACTGATATAAATAAAGCTTAAATTGATTATAAATGTAAAGTGTTTTTCAGATTAAAGGTGGAATGGAGTTCTTGATACATGAAGTGAATATAACAGTTGTAATGCATTATACATAATTCTTCTGAATAGCCAAGTATTATGGCAAAATTTAGCAACAATTTATCTGTCTATCAAGATTGCATGAAGTAAGTAATTAAAGCTGGGTGTGCGTAAATTTACAGACTATCCTTGAAACATAAAACAAATTTTTAAGTAATATCTAGAACGAGAAACGTTAAACAATGAACAGCACACAACTACAAAAACAATTTACTACTTTCAGACCAGAAGGTTCTTTGAGCGCAGCCAACGCCGCAGAATTTCTGGATCGATTAACGGTAGAGGTCAAATCCTCATTAAATTCGGCATTGCTGGTCAACATGGAAGCAGTTGAATTTATGGACAGCGCAGGATTAATGACTTTAATCAAGGCTTTTCGTTTAGCAGAAAGTTTGGACCGTAAATTTGGCATCTGTTCTCTTGCTCCTTCAGTAAGAATTATGTTTGAGCTAACTCAGTTAGATCAAGCCTTTGAGATTTATGAAGATTGCAGTGACTTTCAGGTTGCGATCAATAAGTAAGCTGCAAGTTAGCCTTTGCTGTAGATCATGATACCAAGCTAGATAATTACTGAATTACAGCTTGGTATTTGGCTTTGGAGACAATTAGGTTTTGATCAGACAAACAAGCTCGTCACTTTACCAGTAATGTCTGACAGCTCTATGCTTCCCCAGTTACGGCTGTCAGTGCTAGCACTTAAGTTATCTCCTGTTAAGAAGTAACTGCCGTCACTATTGATCGCGTTAATTCTCTTTACTATAGACAACTGTTTTTGATGAGGATGAGTTGTAACTACAATATCGCCAATCTGAGGTAGTTGCTGACGGTAAATATAGGGATCGATCAAAATTTCGTCCCCAGGCTTAAGGGAAGGCAGCATTGATCCCCCCGTAATTTTAAAGCGTTTTCGCCGACCCAAGATTAGAAGTAGAAGTTCGCCATAGCCAGTTTCAGGTAAGAGGTGTAAATCTGCCATTTCAGCTTGATCAAGGAAATGAGTTTACAGTTTGATTATAATCGCACAATGGCGATGCCTCTAATCTACCCTTAATAAAGATCTGACGAACGCATCATTGACCAGCGCTCACATCCTTCCCTAATTGCAGATTTAGCTCTTGACATTTTGAATAAGAGTTCAAATTCGTTGCTCATCCTTCATCCTTACGAGAAGATAGCCGAACTTTGTCCTATTCTAAGTTTGTACGGCTATATAAGTTGTGCAACTCAAACTTTATCAAAACTAATTATTGAGTTACCCTTTATCATGCGAGATAGACTTTGGGATCATCCTACTTAATAATGAGTATTTATCGATTTTCTTGGCTGAGACGACAACTAAAAAAAACTAGTACCTATTTAACCCTGTTTGTAATCTGTTTTGCCCTGGCGGTAGGATGCAGCAACAATGACCAAACTCAGTCAAACATTGCGCCTGTTGATCGCAGCCGTATTTCTGTTGGTACAACTTTAAAACCCCGTACCCTTGACCCAGCAGATAATTATGAGCTAGCGGGATTAAACATTATTTACAATGTGGGAGAAAGTCTTTATACCTATGAGGTCGGCACCACAGAAATTAAGCCATTGCTAGCAACGGCAATGCCAGAAGTTAGTGAAGATGGATTGACCTATACTATTCCACTAAAGGAGGGCGTATCTTTTCATGACGGAGTTCCTTTCAATGCTCAGGCGATGCAGTTTTCTCTAGAACGCTTTATTGAGAATGGTGGCAAACCTTCGTTTCTTTTGGGTGATGTCATTGAGCAAATTGAGGCGACGGGGGAGTATCAGCTCAAAATTACTTTAAAACAGCCTTTTGCAGCATTTCCAGCATTATTAGCCTTTCCTGGGGCTTGTGCTGTGTCTCCTGAGGCATACAAGATTGGGGCAGGGGAATTTAGTCCTAATACTTTGGTAGGAACAGGTAAGTATCAGCTGAATCAGTTTAAGAGCGATTCAATTAGTCTTAACGCTAATAAAAATTACTGGGGGGATAAACCCGCAAATCAAGGCATTAATATACAGGTCTACGGCAGTAATTCAGCAAATCTATTTAATAGTTTCAAAACTGGAGCTATAGATGTGGCATATCAGTCTCTTGATCCGCAACAGATTGAGAGTTTAATTAACAGTGAAGGAGAATTACAGGTTATTGAAGGTTCAGGAACGGTAGTTAATTATTTAGTGCTAAATCTACAGCAAGAACCTTTAAATCAGCCCGAAGTACGTCAGGCGATCGCCGCTGGTCTTAATCGTGCTTTAATTAATGACAGAGTACTAAAAGGGCAAGCCGAACCAATTTATAGTTTGCTACCAACAGCATTTGAAGTTTATCAACCTGAGTTGGAAACTCTTTATGGAGAAGCAAATACAGCGAAAGCTAAGGAGCTTTTAACTGAGGCTGGTTATTCCCCTGAAAATCCAGCGATTGTCGAAATTTGGCATCCCAGCGGTTCGATTACGCGAGGGATTGTTGCCGAAACCATCAAAGCTTATGCAGCAGAGCAACTGGATGGGTATATTCAGTTTGTGCCTAATAGCGTAGAGTCGGCTTCGTTTTTTAGCAATCTCAGTCAGGGAGTCTATCCTAGTGCATTAGTAGACTGGTACCCTGATTTTCTCGATCCTGATAACTATATTCAACCTTTTCTTAGCTGTACTCAAGGTTCTGACAATCTTGGTTGTGAGTCAGGTGCCGCTCAAAGTCGTGGTTCATTCTATTATAATGAGCAGGCTAATCAGTTAATAGAACAGTCGCGACAAGAACAAGACCCTAGCAAACGTCAGGAACTTTTTGTTGAATTGCAGCAGCTACTAGCTGAAGATGTTCCTTATATTCCCTTATGGCAGACTAAGGACTATGCTTTTGCTCAAAATGATATTCAGGGGGTGGTGATTAATCCTAGCCAAACCTTTCCTTTTTGGACAATCAAAAGAAGTGAGAATTGACGAAGTCAGAGGAAGCCCCGACATGCGGGCAAGCCCTTTGTTTTTAAGGCGGGGTCTCTCTGACCTACGGACGCGACGGGGTTTTCTCCCCAAAGCAACTTTTGTAAGAAGCGCCCTTGTCTAATCGCGATGTTGACAATCAACAATTAGCAACGGACAATTGGCATCTGCACTCAGTCGCTAACGCCATCAAGTAATTTAAGGTTTATCAAAGGTTTCTGCCCACCAGATTATGAAACTGATCATTCAAATTCCCTGTTACAACGAAGAGGCAACTTTAGGGCTAACTCTATCAGAATTACCACGGCATTTACCAGGAATTGACCAGATAGAATGGTTAATTATTAATGATGGTAGTTGCGATCGCACGGTAGAGGTGGCACAAGCCTGTGGTGTGGATCATATTGTTGATTTGAAGTCAAATCAAGGTCTGGCAAAGGGCTTTATGGCAGGAATAGAAGCCTGTTTAATGGCAGGAGCCGACATTATTGTCAATACTGATGCCGATAATCAATATTGCGCGGCGGATATTCCTAAATTGATTGCACCGATTCTTGAGGGAAACGCAGAAATAGTCATTGGTGCTAGACCGATTCAAGATATTCCTCATTTTTCTCCGATTAAGAAATTACTGCAAAAGTTGGGTAGTTTTGTGGTGCGTATTGCCAGTAAAACCAATATTCCCGATGCCCCTAGTGGTTTTCGCGCCATGAGTAGAGAGGCGGCTTTACGGCTTAATGTTTTTAATGAATATACCTATACCCTAGAAACAATTATTCAAGCTGGTCAAAGAGGTTTAGAAATTACCTCAGTACCGATTCGCATCAACGGTTATCTGCGTCCTTCAAGGTTAGTCAAAAGTATTGCTGCCTATGTACAGCATTCTATTTTGACGATTGTGCGGATTTTTATGACCTACCGCCCACTCAGATTTTTTATGGTGCTGGGGAGTATTCCCTCTGCTTTGGGTTTCCTCCTTTGTTGTCGCTGGTTACTACTATTTTGGGGCATAATTGGTGATAATCCTGCTAAACCTCGGGTTCCCAGCCTTATTTTGGCTAGTATTTTGATTTTAATTGGATTTCAACTTTGGCTCTTTGGTTTGATTGCCGATTTGATGGGGGTCAATCGCCAGCTATTAGAGGATATTCAGTTACGTTTGCGTCGCCGTGAATTTGATTCTAACTACAGTAAAGGCAATGAGCCACAACGCAATCCCCAAAAAGATCCTGTTTATCGCCAGAAATTCTAAAATATAAAGTATTCAAAGCATTAACTTAATCCTGGAATGAGATTTGTCTCGGCACAATTCAGATATTTACAGGATTTTATCTCCTTAACAAAGCATTTAAAATGACTATAGCCACAGAAACCACAGAACAGTTAAAAAGCGAGATTACCCGCAGAGTACGCTTAGCGATCGCATCATACCAAGACCAGGTTGACTATTTGGAGATTCGTGTGGAACAGAGTGAATCTACAGGACTTTCTTTTCGCGGTAAGCAATTAGACTCAGTTAACCGCAGTTTTTCTTTAGAAGGAGGAATCCGCGCTTGTCATCAAGGGGGTTGGAGTTTTGTCACTTTTAACGGCTTGTCAGAATTAGATAACCAAATTAAGGCAGCGATTGACCAAGCCAAACTAGTGGGTAAAGCTGAAACTCAATTGGCAACTGCTGAACCAATCGAAGATTTCGTGCCTGAACAGATTAAGCGAGATCCTCGTGATGTTTCTCTACAGGAAAAACGCCAACTTTTAGAGACTTATAATAATATTCTGCTCAATTTCGATCCTCGTATCCAAACTACCATGGCAAGCATTGGCGATCGCTTTGCTACCAAAATTTTCGTTAATTCTACTGGTAGCTGCATCGTTCAAGAAAGACTAGATGTCAATGGTCGGTTTGCGGCGATCGCTAAAGGAGAGGATGGCATTGTTCGTCAAGGATTTGAATCTGTCCATTCCCGTAATGATTTTAATGCTCTAGTCGGCATTGAAGAGCGAGTAAAAGGAGCAGCAGAGCGAGCTGTAAGGCAGTTAGAGGCAAAATCTGTCAAAGGTGGGCAATATACGGTTATTCTCGACCCCTACCTAGCTGGGGTGTTTATTCACGAGGCTTTTGGACATCTTTCAGAAGCTGATTTTGTTTACGAAAATCCGCAAATGCAAGAATTGCTTACCTTGGGTAAACCAATGGGGATCGAGCAATTAAATGTGGTAGACGATGCCACTATGGAAAACTTGCCAGGCTCAATGAAGTACGATGATGAAGGAATTCCAGGACAACGCAAGTATTTAATCAAAAACGGGGTTTTAACCGAGCGATTGCACTCTCGTGAGACAGCAGGAAAAATGGCAGAAGCACCTACAGGCAATGCTAGAGCAATTCGTGCTAGCTATCCACCCATTGTCCGTATGACTAATACGGCGATTGAACCTGGGGAGACACCGCTAGAAGAAATGTTTGCGGGAATTGAAACTGGGGTATATGCCGTCAGAATGCTTGGAGGACAAACCAATGGAGAAATGTTTACCTTTGCTGCCGCAGAAGGTTATATGATTAGGGATGGTAAGATTGCTGAACCCGTAAGTGATGTTACCTTGTCAGGTAATGTATTTCAGACTCTTAAAGATATAGATGCCATCAGCAGCGATACTCTCTATACCAACGGAGGCTGTGGGAAGGGAGGACAGATGCCTCTACCTGTAAGCGTCGGTGGTCCTCATATCCGCATCAAAAATGTCGTGGTAGGCGGTAGGTGAATTTTTTAAGTTTGATTGCTGGTTGACTGACAAAGATAAGGGGGAGTCATACCTGCAAAGCTCGCCTTAGTCATGTAATCAGGTATCTAAATTTATATTTTACGCTTAGTGTGAATTAGCTTCGTTGAAAGGTTAATA
>JBCCDL010000039.1:0-16436 GCA_039030815.1 Cyanobacteria bacterium P01_A01_bin.83
TAATACCAATTACGGTCAAGCTGTAACTTAAAATGTCAATCATGCTTCGTTTAACTGTTTTAATAGATGTGCAAGTAACATTAATCCAGCTTCGCCGACACTGAGAATAATAATTGCCACTACTCCAATTGACCAATCATCTCGTAATACTGAGATAAACAGCATCATAATCGAAGTTTTAGTAGCGATACTGGCAAATGCCAGCATTTTTTGCCAGATATTGTTATCTTGCCAAGCCTCGTAAATTGGAATTAGTAAAGCCAAAATCATGGCGATTAAGATTGAATCCATAGTTGTTAATTATCAGTTAATTATTAAATTATTAATTGTTAATTTTTAATTTTTTCCTGTTCTCGATTTTTTTCGCCGTAGAACTCGATGTACTTCATACCAACCTTGTTCGTCGTATTTAGTAACAATCGTCTTGGGGGTAAAGGTAATCAAAAAGATATCCAAAAATACTAGTCCTGGTGTTCTTCTGGGCTTAACTTCTTGTCGGACAATATCTTCTTGGTTATGGGGGCGAAGCATAATCTCAATTGCTTCTATGTATGCTTGAGGAATTGCCACCAAGATTTCCCCTAGCACCCGCAGCCAGTCTTGTAACTTACCAGGAGATATGTTGCCCCGAGGTAAAATTAAGGCGATCGCCACACCGAGGATAATGTTTGCTAAGCTAAGATCGGCGGTAAGCAAAAACCAAATTGTCAGTCTGAGTATTAAATTGAGAGCTGAGATCGTGTCCATATCGTCCAAAAGAGAAAAATCAACATGATTGCCATCACCCCAATTAGATGATTGAATTGTTCCATCACCCTGGGTATTTTAATGACTAATTTTTTGAAAATTAACAAATATGCCAACCAGCCGATAGCAATAGTTGCTAAGGGTTTGATGGTATTAGTCAAGGTGTAGGCTTCATAATAGATCGCGTTAGCCGCAATCAAGCCCCCAAGTAAAATAATCATTGCCCCCCAAAAACCTGGCTTGATCTTTTGGTTAAGACTATTATCAGTTTCCTTATATTTCTGATGTGGCAAAAAAATAAATTTAGCAAAAGAAATTGCTGTTCCTAAAGCAGCAATATTCATTGCCATCACCTGCCAGGGTAAAAGATTTTTAGTAGTTAAAACCTTGGCACCAAAACCAGATAATAAGGGAAAGCCAGAGATGGAAAAACTGGCAATTACTAGGGCAATCCAGATGGGAGTATCAATTGGCTGGTGCTGCAATTCCTTAAAATTACGGCTAGGCAAAACTCCTGCAATTAAAAACAGTGCCGATTTTACTAATCCATGAGTTAAAGCATAAAATCCTGCCACCACTGGTGCTGCCAAAACAAAACCCAACTGGGAAATGGTATGAAAGGCTAACATACGCTTGGTATCTTTGGACAAGACAGCAAAGCCGACTCCCAACAAGGCAGTAGCAACGCCAAAAAATCTCACAATCGGATCGATAGATTCTAACAGCAAGGCACAACGCACCATAGGAAAAACACCCGCTTTAACCACTACTCCCGAGAGCATTGCTGATACTGGAGATTGTGCCTCAGAGTGAGTCAAAGGCAACCATAAGCCCGAGACAAAAATTCCCCCCTTGGCTAATAATCCCAAAAAGATTAAAGCGATCGCTTCTGGGGGAGAATTAGCCAAACCTCCATAGTTAAAAGAATTATTAGCTTGGTATACCAGTACTGCCCCAACCAAGTAAAATAGCATTGCCGTATTGCTGACAAATAGATAGCGTAATCCTACCCAAATTGCTCTGTCTGTAAGGGTATAGGCAATCAGGAGAAACGAAGCAATGCTAATAACTTCTAAAGCTACATATAAACTAATAAAATCAGCGCAGATAAAAGTAGCGTTGACACTGCCATGTAGAATGAGTAGCTGCATGTAAAAAAAAGCTTTTTTGCCAGTCTGCCAACAGTATAGAATTACGGCTGTCGTCACCAGAGCATTGGTCAAGATAAAGAAGCCACTCAATTGATCCACGACCAAAGTAACACCAAAGCTATCAAGTAACTGTATGTTTAGAGGTGCATCTAGTAAAAATATCCAGCAAGCATAGCAAGCTGAAAGCGAGGCGATGGCTAATGCTAGCCAGCGATCTAGCTGGGGTAATAAATAAATAACAAATCCGATAAAAAATGGGGCAGCAATCCAGGTAATCGTCATGTTGCTCATGGCATGGTGTTTTCGTCAATGGTACAACCTCTGGCAACTAGAATCCCTCTAGTATAAAGTTGAGAATCTTGATACATAGATATTAAGAGTAATTTTAAACATTCCATTGGAACTGCACCATCCAGAAGACCACAATCAAAATCAAGCTCATTCCTCCAATCAAATGGTTGAATTGCTCAGTTATCCGCGGTAGCACAATTGCTGATTCCTTAAAGAATAGGAGATAGGCTACCCAACCAATTATCAGCGTTAATAAGGGTTTAACCAGATTTTTCAAAGCGTAAACTTCAGGGTGAAAACCACTTGCCGCAATTAATCCTGTGAGTAAAATTACTATTGCCCACCAAAAGCCAGGGGCTATTTTTCGATTTTTAGCAGTTTCTAATTTGCTCTTTGAAGTTGGTTTAGAAATAGAAGATGAGTCAGCAACAGTGCTTGTAGAAGAGGATAATAAAGCATTTTGGTGGGGCAGAAAAATAAATTTGGCAAAAGTAATTACTGTCCCCAAAGTAGCGATATTCATAGCGATCGCTTGCCATGGTAAAAGGTTTTTGCTAGTTAAGACCTTGGCACCAAAACCAGACAGTAAGGGAAATCCACAAATCGACAAACTGGCAACTACCAAAATTAACCACATTTTGGTATCAATTCCTCGTTCTCGTAAGACAGCAAAACTGCGACTCGGGAGGTTTCCCGCTATGAGAAATAATGCCGACTTAGCTACACCATGAGTTAAGGCATAAAACCCGCCAACTACTGGCGCAGCTAAAATAAAGCCTAGCTGGGATACAGTACTAAATGCTAAAGTCCTTTTACTATCTTGTTCACATACGGCATAGCATACTCCTAGAAGCGCCGTGGCAACGCCAAAAATGCGGATAATCGGGTTGATATCCTCCATCAGTAAGGCACAGCGTACTAGAGGAAATACTCCTGCTTTAACTACTACTCCCGACAGCATCGCCGAGACAGGAGTTTCTGATTCTGAATGGGTTAAAGGTAGCCAAAATCCCGAGACAAAAATCCCACCTTTTGCCAACAATCCCAAAATAATTAGTGCGATCGCTTCAGGTGGGGCATTGACCAAGCCTTCATAGTAAAATGAGTTGTTAGCTTTGTATACCAACAGTGCCCCCATCAGATAAAACAGCATGGCGATGTTGCTGACAAACAAATAGCGTAACCCGACCCAAATCGAGCGATCGCTACGAGCATAAGTAATTAGTAGAAATGCCCCAATACTTATTACTTCTAAGGCTACGTACAAACTAATAAAATCGGCACAAATAAAAGTCGCATTAACGCTGCCGTGCAAAATTACTAGCTGCATCAGAAAGAACGACGTTTTGCTTTGCCAACAGTAGAAAACAACAGCGATTGTCACTAAAGCATTAGTCAAAATAAACCAAGCGCTTAGTTGGTCGACTATTAAACTAACCCCAAAATTATCTAGTATTTGTATGTCCCAAGGCGCATCCAGGGCAAATACTTGCCAAGCATAAGCAGCAGAAACCAAGGCAATAGCGAGGGCAAAGAACTTAGAAAAGCTTGGTAATAGATAGATAACAAACCCCACTAAAAATGGGAAGGCAATCCAAAGAATGGTGATTTGACTCATGGCGTATTGTTTTCTTCGATCGCACTAGTTTCTAAAGTAGGATTATCTTTCGACAATTTCATAACGCAGACCAACATTAATGCCTGGATCGAAAAACCAATCACAATTGCGGTTAAGATAACTGCCTGGGGAACAGGATCGGCATAATTAACATCTTTACTACTAATAATGGGCGTAAATAAACCAGATCGTGAAGCTACCAATATATAGTAGGCAATTACCCCCGTACTCATGATATCCATTGAGATAATTTTCATAACCAGATTCTGTTTAAAGATGATTCCCAGAAATCCGCACAATATAGTAGAAAACACAAAAGCTTCTAACATTTGTTATTAAACATGTAAAAGACAAAGATTAAACGAGATTTTTTAGTAAAATCACCATTGGAAATATTAAAGCAAGGCGTAATATAAGCCGAGAAGCAAATTGTAATTCTTGATTATGAGACTTGTCTATAGGTATTGCTTGTGAAGTAGGTTTAACTAAGTCAGACGAAGGGCTGGCATCGCCCATAGTTCTGACCATATTAGGAACTAAGAACAAAGCCGTTATTGTATAAACCGTAAAACAAAACCACACTAAAGTATTTTTATCTGATACTAAGTAATTCATTATTTTTTGCTGATCTTAAAAGTGATTTAAAATTGATTTTAGCTATGTAAACAGCTAATTCTTTGAGACAATCGTGGAGAAGAAATAATCTAGATCGGAAATAGAATAAATTATCTCCAATCTAATTTTTTTCCCCCACTACAAGCGATTTGCTACTAAAACTTTTCAGGAGATAGATAATAGATTAATTAAACTAAGTAAGTAGGGTTTAATAAAGTCAAACAGGTTAAGAAGTATGAATTTGCTTAGAGCTATTGCAACTAACCACTAACTACTAACTATTAACAGTCTTAACCAGTTAATTTTATTTATATCAACCTACTTAGCACTATTCAACTATCAACTACTAACTATCTACTGATGCTGGTTGTTCTACTAATTGCGACTCTTCTTGGAATGCAAAACGTAATAAAGGAGGAGCAACAAAAGTAGTCAGAATTACCATGATAATAATTGCTGCTTGTAAAGGCTTATCTAATACCCCGCTGGCTGTACCAATACCCGCAAAGACCAGACCTACTTCCCCTCGGGGAATCATGCCAATACCAATAGCTAAACGATTAATTTTTTCTTGACCAACTACTGCCCAACCAGTAATAACTTTACCAATGATTGCCACTACAATTAGAAATGCTGCAATTACTAGACCTTGACGGTTAGCAGCACTAGTAGGATTGAGTACGCTCAAGTCTACTCTGGCACCAACCGAGACAAAGAAAATAGGAACCAAAATATCAGCAATTGGGATAATTTGTTGATCCAACTCTTTGCGTTTATCGGTTTCATCTAAGACCAAACCAGCGGCAAAAGCACCGAGGATTGCTTCTAAATGAATGGCATTGGCTAAGAACGACATTAATAAAGCAAATACTAAAGCTGGGATAACTAGCTTACCTCTAGTCTGTAATTTTTCCGCGATCGCCACAAAGCTTTTATTAAAGAATTTCCCTAAAAAGATTGAACCTAATAAAAACGCTGTCGCACTTATAATTAAGTAAATTAAGTTGGTAACGTCAACCTCTCCTGTTTTTGCCAAACTGGCAACTACTGCCAAAACAATAATACCCAGAACATCGTCAATCACCGCGGCGCCGACAATAATTTGACCTTCGGTCGATTTGAGCTGTCCTAACTCAGATAAGACTTTGGAAGTAATCCCAATACTAGTGGCAGTTAATGCCGCACCAGCGAACACTGCTGGGATGGTTGGCATCCCAAAGATTAACATCAAGCCTGCTGTCCCTGCTACAAAGGGAGCAACCACACCCACAACTGCCACAATAGCTGCTTTTGCCCCCACCTTTTGTAGTTCCCTTAAATCAGACTCTAATCCAATTTCAAACAGGAGAATAATTACCCCCAATTCAGCCAAGACAGAAATTACTTCGCTAGAGGATGCAAACACTTCATTAACACTTTCTGGACTCAAACCAGCGATTTGCTGCAAGATTGTCATGACTACAGAATCGCTACCAACCGCCCCTGCTTCAGGGAATACTAATAGGTGCAATGCCGAAACACCAACTACGACCCCAGCAACTAATTCGCCCAATACGGGAGGTAGATCGACTAATTTAGAAAGTTCCCCTCCCAGCTTACTTGCCAGATAGATAAAAACAATACTCAGTAAAACAGCGGCTAAAACCATAGGTGCAGTCTCTGAATTAGGCTCAGTTGCCAATAGAGACGAAGATACAATATCAGAGGCTAAACCCCTGGGAAATATGGATGCTAAATGGATCATGATTATATTTACTCGGTTATTAAAATTTGAAATTTAATTTTGCTGTTTTAACTCCGCGTCTGTCAAAACCGCGATTATGCAAAGGAACCCTTCGGTAAGTTAGTGCCCATATACGGGACAGGGCGAATGCCCAGATGATGCTCACAGAAGCGCAGCCCCGAAGGGGTAGATTGCGCTCGGCGCATCTTACAGAAACGTCTTCTGAAAGAAGACAATGGCACGTTAGTGTCGTTAAGCGCTGTTGCAAAGGCACAACTTGCGATACTCTCGACAGGAAGGACTTATCCGCATCTACCCCCTGCCTCGTGCAGCAACTAACGAACCCCTAGTGGGTTCAACCCATATTAGCGACTAGCGCAGCTCGTATAGGCACCAAGGCGCTTAGTTCTAAAGGCGTAAATGTGACAAAGGCATTCTTTTTGCCCCATGTTTTCCCCACGCTGATGACCGACGAGTGCTTGCACCGCCCGCATCGCTCTATGTTCGTTGTCTTCGACGATCTTATCCTGCTTAACAGGACTGGCAAAGTGTGTCTATAACTTGCTCAGTAACCACTTTGCTCCCCTCTCTTACGGTCATTAGTTGCTCAATTGTTGATCTTAAAAATAAATGACCCTAAACTAACAACTAATGACCAACTAACAACTACCAACTACTAACCAATTGCCTGGGGTGGAACTGTTCCCTGACCAAAGTCAACAGATTTATTATCAAGCTCAACAGGTTGATCATTAATGTGATTTACAGCCTGTCTTAATGCTACAGTGCGATCGTCTATAATATTTGCTGGAGGAATTTGTGACATTACACCCATTTTTCTGAGGCGCCTTTCTGCCTGTCCACTGACTCCAACTATATATACTTGACGACCTTTTTCTACCGCCTCTTCAATCGCATTTTCTAATGCCAAGGAAGATGTAACCCCTAAAATAGGTACTTCTGATAGATCTAAAACCAATGCTTCATAGTCGTTGATTAAATTGTGTTCGCGAGAAATTGCTTTAGCAACTCCAAAGATCATCGGACCACTAAGATAAAACAGCAGTACGCGACCGTTGGCTCTTTCTAACAAACCTTTTTCTTCGTTATTGAGTTCAATCTCTTCATCATCATAAGTAACTGCTTTTACTTGATCGGCGCGATGATTAGAAAGACGTTCAATAGTCAGAACATTAGCCACAAATACCCCAACACCAACAGCCACAATCAAATCGACAAATACTGTTAGACCAATTACCCCATACATAATAAAGGCTGCTTTGGGTGAAATTTTGTGAGCGCGCTTGAGGAAACCCCAATCAACAATATCAAAACCTACCTTAAAGGCGATACCTGCCAAAACAGCACTAGGAATAACGGACAAGTACTGACTCAATCCCAAAACTACTACCAGCAATACTAAAGCACGGGTCAAACCAGAAACGGCAGTTCTACCACCTGTTTGGATATTAACCACCGTACCCATGGTTGCACCTGCACCAGCAATCCCACCAAATAAACCAGATACTAAGTTACCCAAACCCTGACCAATTAATTCTTTGTTAGAATTATGTTCAGTACGGGTCAAGCTATCTGCAACCAGTGAGGTAAGTAAAGCATCGATACAACCCAACATGGCTAAGACTAGACCGTCAAGCAACATCGTTTGGATTTGGGCGCCACTAAATGTAGGTACCTGCAAGCTGGGTAAACCAACGGAGATTTGTCCAATTTGGCGGATTTGAGCACCACCCAAGAAAATAGCTGCAATTGCAGTTCCCACAATCAATGCCAATAGCTGAGGCGGTAAAAATTTCTTTAGCTTCGCAGGATAAAGAAATAGGATCAATATGGTTAGAACAGCAAGCCCAGTTTCTATAAAATTAGTATTGCCAATCAGCGTTGGTAGATTCTGCACCGTCCCAATCACACCACCTTTGGGACTGTCCTGACCCAAAAACGGTGCAATTTGTAGAATAATCAAGATTACCCCAATCCCCGACATAAAGCCAGAGATGACCGTGTAGGGCATCATGGTAACGTATCTACCTAACTTTAGAACCCCAAAAATAATTTGGAAAACACCCGCCAGCATAACTACAGTAAAAGCCATAGCTAAACCCTGTTCGGGGTTAGCAGCCGTTAGACTAGCAATAACTGCCGTCATCACTACAGTCATTGGTCCAGTGGGTTCGGATATTAATGTGGGAGTTCCACCAAATAAAGCGGCAAAAAAGCCTACTAAAATTGCTCCCCATAGTCCTGCCGAAGCTCCTGCACCTGATGCCACCCCGAAGGTCAGCGCCATAGGTAAGGCGATAACCGCAGCAGTAATACCACCGAAGATATCGCCTTTTACGTTTCTAAAGTGAATTCTATTAGTAATCGACATTATAAAAGTCTAAAAAAGTTATATTATGAAATTTTACTATGTTTTAAGTTTTTAATCTTGACATAACAATAAAAACTATGTTACTAAAGCACGCCATAGATAAAGCTCAATTGTAGGAAAGGTAAATCTGATAAGCCCCCAAAATAAAAAGTCCACTCAGGCATTGAAACAAAAAAGGACTGGAAAAATATCCCCACCCGAGAGGAATTACGGCAGTAGATGCTAAAGCCAATCGATGCACTTCGTCTGCTGTTTTAACCCCAGTCCAGAGCGTGATAAGTCCCAAGAGAAATAAGATGTAAGGCACCATAAGCAATAAAGAAGTTCTAGCCTTGTTCAAAATTAATATAGATTAAATACTATTGCAATCTACAGTTGAATTGAATTTAATCTATGAACGTATGATACATCAAAAAATGCCGAAAGAGATATATAAATAGATTGAGATTTTTTAATTAAGAACTTAAAAAAAACTTATGAATCTAATAATGAGCAATAATTCAAGTTGCTCCAATAATTAGTCAATTTGTTGGTTTCATCTCAAAATTGATGAACTAGGGTTATGGTAAAACTAGTCTCTAACAGGAACAGTAAACAAGAGTGAAGTTAGGCACACTATATGGTGTTAGCGTTGGTACAGGAGATCCCGAACTGATCACAGTTAAGGGGCTGCGAATATTACAAAGTAGTAAAATAGTTGCTTTTCCTGCGGGGATTAATCAGCGGCAGGGAATCGCTCAAAATATTATTCAACCTTGGCTTTTGCCACAGCAAAAATTGTTAGCATTAAATTTTCCCTATATACAAGATGAGCTGAAGCTTCAGCTAGCTTGGAATGAAGCAGCAGATCAAGTTTGGTATTACCTCAAGCAAGGAATTGATGTTAGCTTTGCTTGTCTGGGGGATGTCTGTTTTTACAGTACTTTTACTTATTTGGCACAAGCCGTACAACAAATATCCACTGAAGTCATTATTGAAACAGTTCCTGGAGTTAGCTCTCCTATGGCGATCGCATCTAGCTTAGATATTCCCCTGACAGTGCATCAGCAGAGGTTGCTAGTTCTTCCTGCGCTTTATTCAGTGCCAGAATTAGAAACTGCCTTAGATTACGCAGATGTAATCGTGCTACTCAAGATCAGTTCGGTATACCGACAAGTTTGGCAACTGCTGGAGTCTATCAACTTACTCGACTCTAGCGTGGTGATTGAAAAAGCGACCTTTCCCGAACAAAAAATTTACCGTAATCTTAGGGTTTATCCTCAGCTAGACTTATCATACTTTTCAATTATGCTGATTAGTCAAGCAGTTAACGATTACCAGAAAAATATTGATGGGTTGTCATAAAAGTAAACTTTTTTGACTCCGAATGTTGCAAAATATTTTGATTTTGTCTAAAGCTATACAAAATAGCAGATCAACATGGTAGTTTTGGGCAGAGAGTAAATTTAAGCTTAATCAATAATATTAGAGGAGTATATTGTCTTGGATACTCAAGCTGCAAATCAGGAATCACAATTGTTTCGGGAAGATATTAGTGAGTACGTAGCCCAACTTCAACTACACATGGCTCTTCAAGCTCGCAATCTAGTTCCCACCTTAACTAGCAATAACTTAACTGATAGCAGACAGCAACTATTACAAGAAACTCAAGCGATCGCCGAAAAGTTTGCCTCACGCCAGTCTTTATAGCTTACTTTACTAGTCCTAACTAATCTTCGATATGGGTTGGGGTAACTTTATTTAAAATTTCATCTTGTCATACCATGGTGGGATATTAAATGCTATTAGAATATGAGGCTGCATTGTGGGTAGATAGTTTGCAGCTCTATTTACTACTTTAAAAGTTTGCTTCGTGCCTGTGACTAGCACCGCTTCGCTTAAGTAGGAAGTAGGAAGTAATAAGTAACAAAGACGCATAGTTGAGGTCAAGTTTTTTAAGGTTTACTCGCAAAGGGCTAGCACGCATGCAGCTTGTATGATCGTTGCTGCATGTAGTTATATACAGTCAGGATTTCAACTGAAATAAATGGTTACTCGATTTACACCCACATCTACTAGGTGTCATCAGTAAAGCTAGAACTAGATAGACATCGAAAAACCCAAAAATACTTAATCGAGCATCTTTAACACAACGAAAGATTAGCTCATATTAATCACTTTAGTCCCAAACTCAAGGCATTTTTAAGGGCAAATTGCCAAAAATATTTACTTGAATAGGCTTATCTGCGTTTCTTTGATTTAGCTTTAAGAGTTATTGTTTGCTTCTCAAAAAATAGATGATATAACTGGTATAAGGTAAAAGTCATTTTTTATAAAAGTGAGAAACCATTGGAAATGTCTTTTAATCATCAGACATCTTGATTTGGTATCAAGTCTAGATTGATGATTGATTAACAGTTGTCGCAGCTTGAAGTTGAGTCAACTATATTTTTCAAAAATGTAAGTTTAATCATTTTATTGAAACTATCAAAAGCTAATTTTTAACTCAACGTTCTTAAAATATATTTTATTTTGTTTCTCAGCTCATTCAATCAATAGTCTGCCCATACTTACTAGCGATTGCTACTATTACTATTTACTCAAGCCACAACAATAGCTCGAATTATTCAATCTGAGCATCACTCGTTACCCAATAGTGGTACATGAACAAGAAGTATCAAGAAAAGCTACAAGAACAAATATTAATCGTAGATGACTTACCAGAAAATGTCAGACTTCTATCATCATTATTGAGTGAACAAGGTTATCAAGTTACGGTTGCTACTGATGGTCAGATGGCTCTGTCAGTTGTAAATCAAAACTGTCCTGACTTAATTTTGCTCGACATTATGATTCCTGAAATAGATGGCTATCAAGTTTGCCATTGTTTAAAATCTTCAGAAAAAACCAAACATATTCCCATCATTTTTTTAAGTGGTTTAGATTCAGAGCTAGATAAGGTACAGGCATTCAAGCTTGGAGGAGTAGACTATATTACAAAGCCTTTTTTTATAGAAGAGGTAATTTTCCGTGTTAAAGCTCAAATATCAATTATTAAACAGCAGCAAAGATTTAAACAGGTACTGGATGAACAAATAGCAGAGCGAAAAAATGCCGAAATTGAATTAAATAAATCTCGTGCTTTATTAGCAGGAGTATTAGATAGTTCCTTAGATGGAGTCGCTGCTTTTGAAGCAATTCGAGATCGTCAAGGTCAGGTAGTTGATTTTCGTTGGTTAATCGCCAATCCCGTGGCGGCTATGACTGTGGGGGGAACCATTGATAGTCTTAAAGGAAAAAGATTATTTGTCGAGGGAACGACAGGACATTTATTCGATGGTTTGTTCTCCTCATTTGTGCAGGTGGTAGAAACTTGCACCGTGTTAGAACAAGAACATTATTATGATTCTCATTCCTTAAAAGCTTGGTTTCAGATAGTTGCTGTTAAGCTTGGTGATGGCTTTGCCATGACTTTTCGAGATATTAGCGATCGCAAACAGATTGAAATAACTTTGAAAAAAGCTAATTTACGCTTATCTTATCAAGCTAATATAGATAGCCTCACCAAGATAGCAAATCGACGCCGATTTGATGAATATATTACCCAAGAATGGTCTCGCTGCGCGCGCGAACGAGAATATTTATCTTTGATTCTCTGTGATGTGGATTATTTTAAAGCATACAATGATACTTATGGACATCAGGCAGGAGATAATTGCCTCTACGAGGTAGCAAAAGGAATTGAGCGAGGAGTAAAAAGACCTGCTGATGTGGCATTTCGGTATGGAGGCGAAGAATTTGCCATTGTCCTACCCTACACTGAAGGACAGGGAGCAATCAAAGTTGCCGAATTTATTCATGAGCAAATTCAAAATCTTCAAATATCTCATGCTTCCTCTAAAGTTTCTAATATAGTTAGCCTTAGCCTAGGTGTTTCTAGCATGATTCCTGACACTAGAACCTCTCCTCACACTCTGATTTCCGCCGCTGATGATGCTTTGTACGATGCCAAAATTAAGGGTCGCAACCGCGTAATTTATAAAGAGGTAGAGCCTAGTTAACTTGAGCATATTTCTAACTAAAAAGAATTTTTGCTGGTTGCTTTATCCCAAGCCAACTGATTTGGCAAGGAAAATTAGTATCTTAATTAACAACACGTTTGCCCTCTTTTGCCTTATGTTTTTATATTAATTCAATCACAGGAACCCGAAAGTTTATTTAATTAGATATTTAGATAATGAAGAAGTATGAATATATACAAACTAATATATTTTAACAAAATATTTATTGTTATGTCGGGCTTTTGCATACCTTAATAAGTGTTATGGAAGTGTTGCTAATATAACTAGTTAGCTAGTGTAACAACGATAGCTACAAGTCTGATCGGGCAAATAGTCTTGAGGTCGTTTTTTACTCAGAGACTCGACGAAAACCAAGATGCCTTTTAAAGTAAAGTCATAAATAATAATATTTGATATGCTCCAAAGTAAACAAATTATGCTATAAGTAAAATTTTAAAATTACTATCTAGAATAGTACGTGATAATTCTCTCACTACTTTAAATTTGTTTTTATAATATTTGGATTTAAGTATATTACAAGTGATTAATTTTCGAGCATCAATAAAACCAGCAATGTCTTAGATTTCAAATAATAAGTTATCTAACTATAAGTATAGTCTGGGAACATAAGCTAATATTATCAATTGATGCAAATCTATTATATAATCACTAAAAATAATTAGCTTTTTGTGATGTTTATGCAAATTATTTATATTGTTTGATGCGGGGAGATATGTGTGATTAAGATCTTAATAGTAGACGACCAAAACTTTACCAGACAAGCTTTACAAGCCATTTTAGAACAAGAATCTGATCTAGAGGTAGTTGGTAAAGCAAGTAGCGGTTCAGAAGCTATTAAATATCTAGAAAATCTAGAAAAAATCGATGTTGACATTGTAATGGTTGACTTAGAAATGCCTAATATGGGCGGTATAGCTTTGACAAAAATACTTGCTCAGCGTTTTATAGAAACAAAGGTAATTATCCTTAGTAGCAATGCTCAAGAAGAGAATATAAATGCCGCAGTAGAATCTGGTGCCAGAGGCTATTTGTTAAAAGAAACCTGTCCGCAGGAAATTTCAGATACTATTCGAGCCGTTCAAAGAGGGTACTTTCAATTAGGACCTGGACTGTTTGAAAAATTGCTCTCTCATTCAATTAAGGAGAAAGAGCAAGCAGTAAAAAATTTGACTCAGCTCAAGCATAATTACACTCAATCAATACTGGAGTTAGAGCAGAAGATGATTGCCAAAAATGAAGCGGAAAGAGCTCAAATATATCAAGAATTAGAACTTCAGATACTTAATCTCAAACAAGACTTTCGTTGGGGACTAGAAAATTTTCAATCTCAAGTAAGCCAACAGTTACAAGATGGTATAGAAGCGGCAAGCGCTCAATTTAACAGTATTATTCCTGATCTGCAAAAAGTTGAGAGAAAAATTGAACATCGTTACCTAGAACAGCAAAGAAATATTAGTATTTTACTTGCTAGCAATAAGCAAGAAATTAAAAAAATTAAAAATCAAGTTGACTCAATACGTTATTCTGTAATTTTTTTGGGCATTATCTTCTTTATAGCAGGCGCGGGAATGCTACTTCTTTACTAAATCTATAAGAGTGAAGTTTAATTAGACTTGTCTTGAAAATAGAAGCTAGAACCTAGAACAATGCAAATTCGTTAAACATTCTATTTTCATCCCTGGGTTGTGAACGACAGTTCATGGCGTCTCTTGCATGAATACGAAGACTAATCATTGTTCCCTTTAACCTGTTCCCCTTTCCCTCTTACCTCGGTAGTCAATTAGATTCGTGCAAGAAGTCTAATACTATAAGATAGATTACAAAGATAATGTCTTAACTTGAGCAACTAACTGCTGCTGCATTTTTAACATCTGCCAACAGAGATAAACTACCAACGAGAGCATATAGCAAGTAAGAGATAGCCACAGCAGATTAATGCTTTGGTGATACCAAGCCCAGGTGACTACAGGCAGAAAAACTACAAAGAAGGAAATTAGTGAGGCATTGCGTAACACTGCACCTTCTTTTAAGCCAATAAAGTAGGCTTCTAGCATAAAGGCGATCGCTGTAAAGCTCAACAAAGGCAACAGCCAGAATGTATATTGGGTAATTTCCTGATTAATCTCTTGATGATTGGTCAACAAGCCAAATAAAGTTTGAGGGAAAAACCAGCATCCTAGGGCAAACATTAACGCAATGGGAACACTGTTAACTATTGCTGTAATTATTAACGGCATGAACCGACCTGGCTCGTCTTTCCCTTTAAAATTACCAATCAAAGTTTGGGTTGTCATGCCCACCCCCTGAATTGTAAATTGACTGAGTAGGGCGATTTGCAGCAGTAAGCCATTTTCTGCCAGTGATTCTGTTCCCAGACCTGCACTAAGATTAGTAAAAATTGAGTAAGCAGAAATTAGAGCCAGAAAACGTACCAAAATATTAGTCTTAAGCACAACAGCGTTCTGGATTGCCTGAGAGTCCCAGACCTTTAACACTGCCTGTTTTAACTCTTGCCAGTCGATAGTCAAAGCAACGGCAATTAAACCCACCAGCAAAGCCAAATACTGGCTTAAAGCAGTAGCTAACCCCGCACCCATACTCGATAAATTCCAGCGAGAAATTAGCAAATAATCTAACAACACATTAGAGCCATTAGCGATCGCCGAGATCAGCAAGACAATGCCATTTTTCTCTCGACCCAAAAACCAGCCCAATAACACAAAATTTAGCAATACCGCAGGTGCGCCCCAAATTCTGGCATTAAAATATGCTACTCCTGTAGCTTCAATCTCCTGTGAACCAGATAAAATTAAAAATCCTAGCTTCTGAATCGGATATTGCAAGATTAAAATCAGCAAAGCGATCGCCAGTGCAATTAAGCCACTGCGTAATCCTGCTAGTAATACACCCTGTTCATCTTCTTGACCCACTGCTTGAGCAGTCATGGCATTAGTACTATTACGCAAAAACTTCAGAATGCGATAAAGATAATCAAACAGGATACTGGCTAGAATTACCCCCGCTAAATATTTAATTTCTTGTAAATGCCCTAAAAAAGCAGTGTCACATAATCCAGCCAACGGAACCATCATGTTGGATAACACGCTGACGGTAGCTAATCGATAAAAGCGAGGCAGAAAGGAAAGAGATTTACTAGTGGCAGACATGAATTGACATAAGCTCAGATACTCAGTTTAACGCTGTTATGAGGATTTATGATACCTCTCTCCTCAAGTGTTATGGTTAAGATCAAATTAAGTATAAATCAATGTTTGGTTAACAAAAATTTAACTTGAAGAAAACAAACCTGTTGATTCCCCAAAACCAGATAGACCATGTATTAGACGCTAATCCTTCACCAACTAGGTTTGTTACTGATGCTTTAAGTCTGGCAATTCTCTGCCTGGCTGTAGTTGCCTTGGCTTTTTCTCCGATTTTAACTAAGCTAAGTGAACTAGAAATAAACCCGATAGCCACAATTTTCAACCGTTTATGGATTGCTACCGTAATTATTAGTTGTTGGCAGTTAGCTAAAATGCCCCACAAGCTAGAGTCAGAGAGACCCCGCGCTAGAAGCACGACAAAGGGCTTGCCCGCATGTGTTCCTCTGACTTCGTTAATTACGCGGCGATCGCCAAATACGTCATGGGAGTTAAATACTGGTGGTATTAAAGATCAAGAAGAAAGTAAAAACTCAAGGAACTCTTTAGGCAAATATCAGCAGCAGGGATTATTAATCCTGGCTAGCGTTAGTGCAACAGCCTCGGCAGTATTGTGGGCAGTATCTTTCACTCAAACTAGTGTTGCTAGTTCTACTGTATTACGTAGCCTGACTCCA
>JBCCDL010000040.1:0-16327 GCA_039030815.1 Cyanobacteria bacterium P01_A01_bin.83
TGCCTCGGTAGCCCAAAGCTCCTCCATGTGACCCTAATGCCGCTAATCCTCGGTCATCATTGTGCAACAGGAAAGTAAAACCATCGGCACCATCAGTTCCTCCTGAAGCTTGGAACTGAAACTGAGTGCTAAAGGAAGTATTGGCATCAACAGCCAAGGCTTGCTGATGAAAGGCGGTTCCATTTTGTCTATTTTCGGTAGTGGTTAAGCGCAGTGAATCGTTGGCTTGAACAGCATCACCATTAAGGGCTAACTGACTAACATCGGTAAAGTTATTGTAATCAATAATTACTTCTTGATTACCATCACCAATTGCTAGTACAGAATCATAATAATTTTGTTCAAGAGGTGAAATAATATCGGCTTCAATCTTGCCTGTAGTTACTTCTAAATCCCAATCTCCCCCTAAATTATTACTACCAGTTAAGTCATCAGAAGCAGCAACATCGGCATTGGTTAATTGGCTAAAATTAGTAACAAAATCATTACCTGTAATTCCCGCCCCAACACTACAGCCATAAAGTAAAATATCTCCATCTTCTGCCAGAGAATCAGACCACTTTTGGAAGTTTGTCTTATAGCTATTTAAATTATCGCTATTGAGCTTAGTCGAACCTAGCTGTAATCTGCCAGATTCACCGTGAGAAATAAGGTGAATACTATCAACCTCTGAGTAATTAGCTAATGCTGATGTGATTTGCTCAACTCCGTCACTAGTGGAATCAAGAATCATTAATTCTGTGTTATTTAAATTAGGAATTAAGCTTTGATAATTATCTACACTGGCATCAATAAAAACAATATTTGAGCTACTCGATATTGGGGTAAGAGAATCAGATTCGGTAATAATAGTCATATTAGGGATAATTGATAGTTTATAAAAAATGTTTTATAAGTGATTACACTTACAAACTATCATCCCCTTTTGTTGACTAATTTAAATATTTCTTAAAATATAACTATTGAATATCTTTATATAAGATGTCTAAAAGATAACCATTATGAAGCAAAGATAAATTTAGACAATTAAAGCCTGAATCTTAATTAAATCTGTAAAAAGAAACGTTCTTATACTAAGTTTTTATGAAATTATGATAAAAATAAATTCGACAATCTTTATATAATTATCCATAAAAAAGTAATACCTATAAATCAATAAATTAGTATTTAAGTAAAATCAATCATATAGTGCTTCTTAAACTCATGAGATGCGCATAGCTGCTGCCCTCTGCCTTAAAATAATTAACCTAATATCTCACCAAAATGAGAGTTGTTACAAAAAATCACCAGTAGAATCAATAATATAAAAGCCATTAGCGATCGCTCTCCCCTTTAAGAAGTGCTTCACTAATGGCTGCTAATTAACAAATAATAAAAATAAGATTATTCTTTATCTAGTCTTGAATCACCAAAACAGAACTCTATGGCGATTAAAATCTTACTCATAACTAAGGTTGTTGAGGACTAATTTGGGGTGCTTGCAGAATTTCTTGGTCATTAAACTGGGCTGTTTTAATCGGAGTAACCATTTCAACCGCAGCTTTTTTAGCTTTCTTTTTACCTACAGGAGGAATTTCCAAAAGATCTCGTGCGCCTGTAACACCCTGTCCAATAAATAATAGTAACGCCAAACAATTAACGATTATGTGTAAATTACGGATCGCTAGATTGCGATAAATATCATCCACAATAGCAATCGAAAGAATCATCAGTAAAGACACTGCTATTCCATAATAGTAATGCGACCAATACCACTCGTCTGGTAATCGCCATACACCATCTTGTTGCCCCAGAATAATCAATCCCATTCCCGTCATCGTGGCAAAAATACCGCGCCATAGTTTCGGTTTTGCCTGCAATAACAGTACTAAAGAGGCTATGGTTGCTGCGAACAACAAGAGAATTAAAATTGCTTTAGGATTATTTTTTGTCCACAGATTACCTTTGATAAAGCTTTTATAAACAATCGAGTAAGCGATCGCAATTAAAGAAACTACTACCACGCTAGTGGCTAGCCAACGACCAACCCGAACATGTTCTCTCCCTACAATTGGAGGAATTTTGCTTTTACCGTCCTTACTTTGTAAACGGCGTTGACGAGTTTGCCAAGCGAAGTAAGTAACAATACCTACCATAGGAAAAACAAATGCCACCACTAAAGCAGGATGAATCAAGGCAACTAAATCCTGATTGCCCAGGTGAGTAAAAGCTAGATACTTCTGCGGTTCAATTAAAGTCCAGATATCTATATTCATGGTATACAAGCAATAATTATTTGGTTTTCTAGCTGAGATATTTTCAATCTCTTCTCAGCAAGTTAGAACACAATTATTAGAACAAGCTGAATTATTACTAACCTTAAAATGCACTCCTCATTCTTTGATACCCCTTCTGATTTAGATAATGTATTGGTGATTATTCCCGTACGTAATGAAGAGGTAACTATAAAGTCAGTAGTGCAAGAACTATTCGGTTTCGGTCTGACCAAAATTCGGGTGGTAGACAATGGCAGCAGTGACCGCAGTGCTAAAATTGCTCAAGATGCTGGTGCCCAAGTGGTATTTGAGCCTCAGGCAGGTTATGGGCAAGCTTGCTGGCGCGGGTTAGAAAATATTCCAGCAGGAATTGAATGGATTTTATTTGCCGATGGCGATGGTAGCGACGATTTTAGTTGCTTACCCCAATTTTTTAGCTTAAGAAGTCAATGTGACCTTATTTTAGGCGGTCGCAGTGCTACTCCTCAAGGCAAAGCGGTAATGAGTCCCGTACAGCATTTTGGTAATGGTTTGGCTAGCTGGTTAATTAATCTGGGTTGGAAACATCAATATCACGATCTAGGGCCATTACGGTTAATTCGTAAAGCTTCTCTAGAGCAAATTGCGATGCAGGATCGCGGTTTTGGGTGGACAGTGGAAATGCAGGTGAGAGCAATTGAGGAGGGACTCAAAATCTGTGAACTTCCTGTTAACTACCGACCCCGACAAGGAGGTAAGTCTAAAATATCTGGCACGATCCTAGGCAGTATTCAAGCAGGAATTATTATCCTAAGTACATTGGGCAAACTTTATTTATCTTCTGACCGCAGCATCTCCTCAAGGCAAAAAGGTAAAGTGGAAACTACA
This sequence comes from Cyanobacteria bacterium P01_A01_bin.83, assembly GCA_039030815.1. GTDB lineage: Bacteria > Cyanobacteriota > Cyanobacteriia > Cyanobacteriales > Xenococcaceae > Waterburya. The sequence goes on from JBCCDL010000040.1 coordinate 3,123, forward strand.
GGCAAGATATTACTCTGTTTAAGCGTCCTCTGTCTTTTAAGCGGTGCTGCAATGATCGCCCCCTACGGAGATTTTCGACAACCACAGACAGTAATCAACTTTGGTTACGGTTTGGCAATAATGAGTCTGGGATTTATCTTTTCTTGGGGACTCAAATCACTCTCATTTTGGTGGTTTTGGCTAATTGCGATCGCCACTCGCCTGATAGTTCTGAGCATGTACCCAGGAAGTGATATCTGGCGCTACATTTGGGAAGGTCATATTCAAACTCTCGGTTTTAGTCCTTATGATTTTGCTCCCAATGCCCCACAATTGCTTCCCTATCGTTTCCCCTGGTGGTCACAAATAAATCACCATGGGATATCGGCAATCTATCCTCCTCTTTCTCAGCTAGGATTTCGGATGTTAGCGGCGATTTCCCCCAGCGTTATCCTATTTAAGAGCAGTTTTGCGATCGCTGATTTGTTAACCTATTGGCTACTGACTAAAAAATTTAGCTATCTGCAAACTACCCTATATGCCTGGAATCCTCTGGTGATTTATTCTTTTACAGGAGGAGGACACTATGATAGTTGGTTTCTTCTACCTTTAGTAGCTGCCTGGTTGTGGTCGCCATCAGCATCACATAGACAAGAGAGCAACATAGATAATCAGCATAAAGTTGAGGAAAAAAGCTTTAAAGAAAAGATTTTACTTAATTCAAACAAGCGAAACTTGATTAAAGCCACTCTAGTTGGTATCAGCATTGCGATTAAGTGGATTTCCTTACCTATTCTTGCTTTTTTAGGCTGGATAACATGGCGCAAAGTTAATCTAAAGACAGCGATCTTAGTTATTGTCTGCGGTATCCTGCCTATATTGATCACAGCCTTATTTTTTTGCGACGCTAACTCATGTCATTTAGTACCTACAGGTTCAGGATTTGTTAAACAGGGGCGTATTGCTGAATTCTTACCTCGTTTATTAGCAAAAGTCTGGAATGGTTCTACTGAGTCTAACAGCATTTTTGCACCCTTGTTACTGATTGCTGTCATCTTACTGCTGATGACAGTTCGCAATCTACAACAGTTTATACTCGGTTGGTTTGCCTCCCTATATCTTATTTCTCCGATCATTCATGTTTGGTATCTGACCTGGATTATGCCCTTTGCTGTTGGCACCAATAACTGGGGAGTAAGGTTACTAAGTTTAAGTGGTTGTGTATATTTTATAATTCCGTATCATGGCTATCAAAGGAATTTGACCGATACCGAAACCTGGTTACTGTGGCTACCCTTTATTATGGGTTATGTCTGGAGTCTATGGCGATCGCAATTTGAGCATAATTGATAAAACCATGAGACGTTTATTCGATAGCCGTACTAAGTAACGAGTAATGAGTAACGAGTAATAAATGTCCTAAAGTTGACCCGTATTGCTATACATCTTAAAACAATGATTCAAGTCAAACCTCGGTTTCAAAGCTTTGAAGAGTATCAACGAAAATAACAGTTTGTGTCGCTATTTGTGTTATAAGCTGTATCCTAGCAAAGATAGCGATTTCAGATAGAAATTGTATGAATAAGAATTTAAACCAATTTATCCTAATCCCTGCTCCCCAATCCCTATCTCAGAAGATTTATTCAGTGCGTAACATCAGTTACTCAATTAAATTTTAGATCTTGACTTTCAAGTTGATTGTCGTCAGGCTCATGAATATTGTCTTGGAGCAAATAATAGACAAATACTCCAACGACAGTAGAGATAACTAACAGCCAGATTAAAGGTTTGAGCCACTTTGGTTGGCTTTTTTCGGGCAAAGGCTCGCCAATCTGCTGTTGGGGAATTGCAGTGGGGGGAGAAGAAACATCAGTTGGGGTAGAGTCTGAGTCAACAAAATCAGCCAAGTTATCATCTGACCACAATGTTAATTCTTCAAGGATAAACTCAACCTCAGACCAAGTTACTGTAACTTCAGTAGGATCAGAGGATGGCTTGACCTTACAATGTACTAAAGCCACCGTAACGTTATCATGACCGTTTTTTTCGTTGGCAAGGGTAATCAAATCCTCAACGGCGCCAACGAGATTTCGCTTGCCTTCAATTACTGGTACAACAGTTTGTCTCCACTGTTGTTCAACACGGTCAAAATCACTCAAACCATCGGTACACAGTAAGAAAACGCAATCATCATCAATAATATAGCGTTGCAAATTAGGATGAAGCGAAGCGGAATCCCGCATTCCTATAGCCTGAATTAAAGCTCCAGCAGAAGGGTATTGTAAAGAATCTCGATATAAAGCATATCCTAGGCGAACTTCTCTAGATGCCAGGTCGTCATCAATGGTCATTTGATGGCAGCTATTAGCCGTAATCCAATAAATACGAGAATCACCAACATGACCGAGAAATATTTCCTGAGCACAGGAGAGTGCCATTACCAAAGTAGTTCCCATGCGCTGCCTTTCCTGACGCTGTTCGCTATCATTGCGCTGGTTGATAATGTCATTCGCCCCATTGATATACATGGCTAACTTGCCCAGTATTTTTCTGGAACTATGTTGCTCCAATGTCAGTTGAGAAATCTTACTACGTAGATACTTAATGGTTTCACTGGAGGCAATTTCTCCCCCATCATGTCCTCCTACTCCATCACAAACAATAGCTAGAGCATTTTCAGAACCAGTTGGCTTTTCCGACAGAGAAGGAGTTGGATAAGCAGAATCTTCGTTGTTACTTCGGTTTGGACCTGAATCGCTTAAGGCACAAATTTGGTAGGAATAGCGCTTCGTTTGGCGGCAAAGATTGATGGTTTGCTCTAGAATGGCGATTACTTGGCTTGCTTGGTTAATTAACCCTGTTTCCATCCGCGATGCCAGTTCTCTAATTACATCTCTAATGTTGGAGTGAGCATCCTCAGACCACTGCGACCACAAATCTCCCAAATCTCTAAGACTTGTTTGATGTTCATCATCACTTTGTAGCTGTAATAGCTGAATTATTTGTCCGTTAATTCTGAGGAGGTTTGGTTGTAATAAAGTTGCTGCTACCTGTTTACTAGATAAAGGTTTCCAAAGTTTGGCTAGCTGCCACAGCCAGTTTAATTGCTGTAGAGCCGTAGCATTTGCCCATAAATCTCCTATTCTCGGAATAAAATCAGAATTGACTGATAATCCCTTTGACTCAGTAATTGGTACCGTACCATAGTCAAATAACCAAGCATCTGTCCCATCCAACATACCGTAAGCTTGAGGAACATGAGGATAACAGTGAAAAAGCTGGAGATAAACCACAATTTCTTCTGGAACTTCCTCTGGCGTTACAGGAGGTTTGCTGGGTTGAGTTTCAAGAAATACCTGCTCGCTCAAGGCTAAGTACCTGTTGTTAATCAAGGTATGTTTTTGCTCTGGAGTAATTACTTTTTTATTGCTCCACAAATAACGTTTAATTATGGGGGTACTACATCGATCACAAAAACGAGCTTCTAGTACATTAGACGCTGTGCAATTAGGATTCGAGCATTGAATTCTAGGCTCAGGATGTGACATGGATGATTTCAACTATTGAGCAGACTCCGATCAAATCAGAGTTTATATTTATTGATCTCTTGCTATATAAAGCCACTATAATTTCAATTTTCAAAAATGGCTTCATCAGTTTGACATAAGTTTTTTAGTGCTAAAAAAAAGATATTTTTTACTAGCCTTATCTTTAAATTGGGTATGAAGATTAGCAAAATAATGATTCTGAGTTTTTTGACATCATCATCTCATACGTCTGCCTAATTTGCCCAAAAACGATTGAAAGCTCAGTGGACTGTGTCTGCCCTTTGTTATACCAGCCCATCGTCTTGCTTTGCAAGACTGGTAAGGCTTTGTTTTGTGTACTATCTTTGCTTACCGTACCTTAGTCACCCTCACCTGAGCGCTCTTAGAATTTATTAAGATCCTATGGAGCGACAAAGGCGGTTAGGTTTGCCGCATGTTGTCTCCCCCCATTGAAAGACGTTTTGCTCTGAAAGAGGCTGTCTACCGATTGCTAAGTAAGTCCTAAGGACTACCCTGTGGCGGTAGTTTGTCTACCCTGTGATCCTCAGTGATTTAACTGATGGACGAATCAAGTGGAAAATAGCTCTAGCAATAAATACTAGAATGTCCCAGGTAAGGAGAACTACTGTAGCACTCATCAACAGATAATACTGGCTCTCAAGCTGATATTATAAGCTCACATATCAATTTATTTTGTCAAATCTCATAGCATTTAAGATTTCTCCATAGTAAATTAGAAATTTTATTTATGTCAGTTTTTTGCCAAAAATATACTTAATTTTTCGCTGATGCTCAAGTCAGGTTTCATAAAGTTGTTGTAAGCTATCTTGCAAGGCAGCAGTTAACTTTTGAGAACTTTGGCGTAATGATTTGCCCAGAAAGTCTTTTACTACCAAAGGGGAACCAATATTAACTTCGACATCAGTTCCCCAGCTTGGATAAGCCTGACTGTAGCTGATTGTTACAGGCAAAATCTTGACTCCCCTATCTATTTGGTCTATTTCTGCTTGTAAGGCAATCAGCCCTACTCCTCTTTTTAAAGGATGAATCTGGCAATCATGAAAAATACCTCCTTCGGGAAAAATTACCAACATCTCTTGATTTAATTTTAAAAGTTCAATACTGTGGCGTACGCTTGACAGTTGAGGACGTTCCGTATTGACAGGAAACCCACCCATACGGCGAATCACCCAACCTTGAATTCCTTTGACTTCGTCTTGAGAAACCATAAAGCGTAAGTCTCTACCGCTGACGAGTCTACCTAAGGCATAAGGCACAATAAAAGCATCCCACCGAGAGCGATGAGTAGGGGCAATAATTACAGGATCGTGCAGCGGAATATTTTCTTGTCCCTGAATTTTTATGTTGCCAAAAAATGAGGGTAAAACTAGATATGAACCAAGAGGATAGATTATCTTAGCTAACCAAGGAGATACCTGGGAATTTAGCTCATCAGATTTTTCTGATTTAACACGAGATGAATTTTTTCGAGATTTTAACTGAGTCATTAATGAACTAGAATTTGCTCCATTCTGTTTACTACCTTAATTTTTCTCGAATCAGATATGTTTTAAATACTGGACACTTAGTAAGTTGTCATTCAACATTCAACAGTCAACATTCAACAGTCAACAGCCAACAGTCAACACCTCAACAGTCAACACCTCAACAGTGAAAATTACTCGTTCAGTCTCTCGTATTCATTTTGAACAGTTTCAAGATCCTCGCTCATCAAGATTTTATCTAACTGGATTAGTGACGATCGCTTTTTTGATTTTATTTGCCTTTAGTAGTTTGCAACTTTGGTTGTTTCGGGAAGGTAATGACCTGGCTTTTTTCGATCAGTTAGTATATTTGCTTAGTCAAGGAGAATCTCCTGTTTCTACTCTTCTTGAAGGGGTACACCTGATTGGGGATCATGGAGCAATTATTCTTTATCCCATCTCCCTGCTGTATGTCATATATCCTGATGTTCATTGGCTGCTAGCCGTTCAGGCGATCGCTTTTGCTTTAGGAGTAGTGCCGATTTATGGTCTTAGTCGCGATAGCGATTTATCGGTTAATTATGCCCGAGCGATCGCAGTTTGTTATGTGCTTTACCCTGGAATCTTTAATATCAATTTTTATGCTGAATTTCGTCCCGAAACTATTGCCGTACCTGCTCTAATTTGGGCGGTTTGGGCAGCTAAGAATCGATCTATTGGGCAATATGCGATCGCTATAATCTTAGTTTTAAGCTGTAAGGAGGCTCTGGCTTTAACTGTAATTGGTTTGGGTTTATGGTTATCTCTTTGCCAAAAGCGATTGTGGTATGGTCTGGGGACGATGGCTGCGGGGGGAGCATGGTTTATTTTTGCTGCGCTTTATTTGATTCCTACTTTTCGTGGGGGGCATCAGATGGCGGGAACTTGGCATTATGAATCTTTGGGAACGTCTTTGAGCGAGATTGCCCTGAAAGTGCTGACAAATCCGCAAATTTTGTTAAGTCGAGCTTTGATGAGCGATCGATTATTTTACTATCTGCTGTTAATTTCACCTATTTTGATTGGTTTACACTGGCGCAAGATATTAACCATTATTCCAGCCCTGCCTATGTTGGGGTTAAATATTTTGGCGGATTTTCCTCGGCAGAGAGACTTGATTCACCAGTATGCTTTACCTATTATTCCTTTTTTGTTTGTTTGGTTAATTGCTTCTTTGGTTTATCTAACCAGACATCGCCAAAGACGTTGGCTATCTCCTCGGATGCTCATTCTCTGGTCAACTGTTGCTTGGCTAGCTCTTGCTAAGTATGGCTATTACTGGACTCGTTATGCCCCTCTTTACAGTAACGTGAGCGCTGTTAATGGTGCCTTAGAATTGGTTGACGATCATGCTAGGGTTTTGACTTCGGGGTATGTTGCTCCCCATCTGAGTCAGCGCTCAATGATTACTTTATTGGGAGACGATAACAACGTGGAGCGAATTACCAAATACGATATTGATACTGTCTTAATCGCCAAGCAACATTTGGGTTTTAGCATCACCCCTGAAGCAGCCGAACAAACTATCAAAAATTTATCAGAGTCCCAGGGGTTTGAATTGATTTATCAACAGCAAGATGTTTTTCTTTGGCAAAAAACATCATCAATGTTTAAAATCGACTCTCGTCACAGCCATTTATCAGTTTGACGAGCGACCCCCTAAAGGGTTCAGCAGTTGCTCTTTGTACGTCACGCCTCCTGCCTACATGCGGGACGCGAAGCGAAGCTTCGCCAGCCGCCTCGGCGGCGGAGGGGGCGGGCGACACAAGGTTCTGAGCCAAGCTCAGAACACGCGCCCTTGCAAAAGCGCTGTCCCTTTGTGCCTTCGTCAATATTGCTTACCAAGAATACCTCAAGTATGAATAAATATATCGATAAACATCGAAATGTTGTTGAGATATTAACAGTTGTTCTCTTTTTTTCTCTCGTCTATATAATTTTCTTTTCGCCAATTATATTTTCCGACAAAATTTTAGCGCCAGGGGATGGTATGGCTCAGAGCGTTCCTGCCTTTTATTCTCCCCGAACATTGTGGATCGATTCTTTGTATTCTGGATTTCCTGCCGCCGCCGATCCCCAGATGCAATATTGGTATCCACTATCTCTGATACTTGCTTTAATTCCTAATTCTTGGAATTGTTTTATGCTCTCGGCATATGTGCTGGCAAGCTGCTTTACCTATGGCTACGTTAATAAATTAACTCGTTCTAAATTTGCTGCTATTGTTAGCGGTCTGGCTTACGGCATGAGTGGCTTTATGATGGTTCACCTAGGTCACACCGCTATGGTTCATAGTGCAGCCTGGATACCATTAATTATCTGGTCATTAGAAGAATTACGGAGCAAATTTACGTGGCAATGGTTTTTAACTGGCTGCCTGGCGATCGCCTGTTCTATTTTGGCAGGGCATCCCCAAATTAGCGTTTATAGCTTTGTCTTAGCTGTTGCCTATGCTTTAGTTTTAGGTTGGACTGCTTTAGTCGGTAGGTGGCGTTACTACAAAATGTTCTCAGCGATCGCTATATTAGGGATAGCTTTGGCAGCGATTCAAGTCATCCCGACCGCTGAATTAGCTTCTTTAGGACTTCGCCCAGAAATGACTTTTGAAGAGTTTAATTCGTTTTCACTGCCCCCCGTCGAAGCAATTAAATTAATCTTCCCCTTTGCTTTGGGAACGTCTCCTCCTGTGCCGTGGCTATACGATACACCTTACTTCGGAAGCTGGAATTTTGTTGAGATGTCTGGCTATGCTGGCATTACAACCCTCATTTTAGCGCTGGTAGGCTTGATTTATTCTCCCCAGCGGGCGATCGCTAAATTTTGGGGATTTACTGCTTTATTTTGCTTTTTACTGACCCTGGGAGACGTTACCCCCTTGTCTTGGGTTATTTATCATATCCCGTTCTTAAATAATTTTAGAGTTCCAGCACGCCACTTAATTGAAATTACTTTTGCCTTTAGTGTACTAGCTGGAATGGGTCTGACTAGTATTACCAGACAGTTGTTATCTCAAAAACAATTGCTCAAGATAATTGCCTATAGTTCTGGGTTTGTAAGTCTTTTACTACTAGTTATTTTCTTATCTAAAGACACGATTCTAGATGAAATTAAAGATGAAGTAGGTCAAGAGGCAGCAAGCCAGTACACTTTACTTCCTTGGTCTAATCCAGCTTTGGGTATTCCTCTATTAATTTTGTTGGCGGCAATTATTTTCTTAATTTACTTAATTAGATTTCCTCGCAACAAAATCGTTCGCTATTTATTCCCACTATTCTTAATCTTCGACCTGGGCAGTTTTGGCTGGTTCTGTGAGTGGCAACATTCAGCTAGTCTCAGTATTATGCAACCAACTGCTATAGTACAGAAATATAGCCAAATTCTTAATCGTAGTCATCAAAGAATACTGCCCATTCGCGGTGTACATGCTCATTTGGATCAAATACCAGTCAATATCTCCCGACTTTGGAACATACCTAGTGCTGGAGGCTATGGTCCATTGATTTTATCGAGGATGAGTGATTTGCTATCAATGGATGTACTGGGACAAGTTGCGACCCCTGACTGGATGTTAGAGGAAAATCGTAGCCTTGATATTATGGGGGTACGCTACGTTACTGTTCCTCAAGATCTATCTCAGATTGACGACCTTGAGCCCGATAGTGAGTCGTACTTCGCCCTCCAAAACAATCTTAATTTACCAGATAGTTCCCGTTGGAATTTGGTGGAAAATACTGGTCAAGCTAGTTTCTATGAGAATCTTCGCGCTCAACCACGAGTATGGTTAGTTCCAGAAATAATAAAACTAAAACCTGATGAGGTATTAAGTACAATTCAGTCATCAAAGTTGCCTAATGGCATGACTTATGAACCATCGAAAACGGCTTTGGTTGAAGCAAATGTAAACTTTACTGCCCAGGGATTTGATCCCCAGGCTACTGCTGAGTTTTTTAAACTTAGTGAGACTCACCTGCAAATTAAGACTAACTCCAATTCTCCCGCATTTTTGATTCTCAGTGATGTTTATTATCCTGGGTGGCGTGCCAAAATCAACAGCAAAACAACACAAATTTTTCAAACTAACTATGTTTTGCGGGGAATAACACTACCCCAGGGTGCTAATACAGTTGATTTTGTATATAAATCTCCTAAATTCCATCTTGCTGTCGGAATCTCGACTGCTGCTTTATTTGCCTGTATCTATTGCTGCGTTTTTATTTTGAGACAAACTAATAATCAATGAGCTGCTTTAAAATAACATAGCCCCGTAAACGACGGATCTATGTTACATTACGACTTCGTGAATAATAGCAGTGAGAAATTGACGAAGTTATCGGTACACCGCCTTGGAAATGTTGAACTCGATAAAATTTATTCGTGTTTTGCTCAATTTACGTCATCCTGGTTGGGAGAGTGGTTCAGATATAGCTGAGTCACTTTTCGCTAAACTAAAACAATCATCTGCATTTCAATTCAAGTTTCAGCAAGATGACGTCTATTTATTTACTAGAGTTCCTGGGAATAAAGATACAAGAAACCTATGACAATTATCCTCACCAATGACGATGGCATTGATGCTCCTGGAATTCGCGCCCTGCAACAGGCTGTCTTAGAAAAAAGCACGATTGTTGCCCCCTGTAATCAACATTCTGGCTGCGGACATCAAGTGACAACTCATCGGGGTATCAAAGTTAAGCAAAAGTCTCTTACTGAATATGCGGTGGATGGTACTCCAGTTGACTGCACTCGTTTAGCGATTAAGCAGATTGCCCCTAATACTAAGCTGGTTTTATCGGGGATTAATGCAGGAGGAAATTTAGGCACGGATGTCTATATTTCGGGGACTGTAGCCGCAGTTAGAGAAGCCGCCATTCATGGGATACCTGGTATTGCCATTTCCCACTGGATCAAAAAACCATTGGTCATTGATTGGGAGGTAGCAACTCAATGGACTACTAAGATTTTAGCTGATTTACTGTCTCGTCCGACGCCTCCAGGAAGCTTTTGGAACGTCAACTTGCCCCATCTCGAACCAGATCAGCCAGAACCAAAAATTATCCTGTGTGAACCCAGTATTGATCCGTTGCCCGTAGATTTTAAGATTGATGGCGATACTTATTATTATTGCGGAGAATATGCTAAACGCGACCGCAATCCTGGGACAGATGTTGATATTTGTTTCAGTGGGAATATTGCTGTGACCCTAATTAAGTTGTAATGTGCTTGACCAAGGCATCTTGAACTTGGGGCGGGAGTTGGCGCATAATCTTGCCTTTTTCGCTGTCAACTCCGACCAAAACAACTTTTCCTGTCAGAAATAGTTCCTGTTGATCAAAAGAACAAATTTCATAATCCCAATTAATCCGAACTCCTTTACTTTCTACCAAACGCGCCTTGACTATAGCCGAAACTCCTAAACGGATTGGCAAATGATAACGCAACGAAAGCTCAACTACTGGCAGGTCGCATCCCATAGCAACTAAATCGGCAAATTCAATGCCAATCGAGCGCAAATACTCTACTCTAGCTTCCTCCATCCAGGTTAAATAGGTTCCATGCCAAACGATCCCAGCGTAATCTGTATGATGAGGTTGTGCCTTAACGGGATATTCAAACCATTGCTGCGTTTTAGCTTGTAAGCTTTGCTCTTGTTCGATGGCTGTTGTCGGTAATTTTGGTAGCTGAGGAGGTTGTTGGGTTTGGTCTGTCAACGGTCTGTACTCCTTGGATTATTCAATAGGTTTTTGATTTAATTTCGATCATCATTTTAAAGCCTGGAATATGTCAAGTTGAGTTGTTATTAGTCAGTGGCTTTTATAGCTTGTCTAATGATCTCAAACTGTTGACGATTAGATTAATAAGCTGAAATTTTAGTTCTGCAAGCAACAGAAAATTAAACACTCTGTATAGCTAAAAAACTTGCTAAACTAATATGTACATTAATGCGTACATCAATTTATGTTTTCTTACGAAATTACTAATCCCACCGATGCTAGAAATAGATTTTTTAAATTATTAGAACAAGTAGCTCAAAACCATCAGGTGTATATAGTTAATCGTCGCGACGGCGAAAACGTAGCCTTAATTTCTCAATCAGACTTAAATAGTTTAATCGAGACTGTATACCTGCTTCGTTCACCTGCAAATGGAAATCGTCTCTTAAATGCGATCGCAGAATCTCAATCTGGAAAAATTAAGCCTCAATCCATAGCTGAATTAAAGCAAGAGTTAGGAATCGATGGCGAGGAAGAAGAAACAGTCTAAACAAGATAAAAATGAGCCATTGCAGCCTATTATTATCAATCTCGTTCCAGGTTTTAGTTCTCAATTTAAAACAGATTTAAGCTGGTGGTTCAAACAAGATTCTAAGAAAGCTTATAAAATTTTGGATTTGGTAACAGCAGTAATGCAAGATCCTTTTCAGGGAATTGGTAAACCCGAACCTCTCAAGTATGTGGATGCCAATATTTGGTCGAGGAAGATCGATTTAGAACATCGATTTATTTATCGAGTTAGTACAAGCCAAATAGATTTTTTATCCTGTAGATTTCATTACGAATAACATAAAAAGCGATGCCTAACGGATAGCTTTGCAATCACCCCAAGGGTTTAAATTAAAAATTTAGAACAAACTCTGGAACAAACTAATGAAACTAATTTAAAATTAGCCCAAATCTTATCTTTGTTTAGTGTCTTAGTTCATGCCAAAGATAATCAAAATTAAAAACTGTGACTAATGCTCAATGACTTCACTAAGCGCCTCTTGAAGAACTTCATCACTCACACCGTGACGCTTCAAACTAGCAATCAGTGCAGAAACGGTATCTCCCTCTAAGCGCTCCAAATCAGCGCGAAGTCCTTGTCCGATGTAGGCACGCGCTAATGGCTGATAGCCAGAAAAACCTAGTAACGGAGCCACTCGCTTCAAATCTTCAATCACATCTTCGGGCATCCGCATGGTGATGGTTGTCATGGGACGATTTCTATCTAACCGCTTTTTCAATGCTTCAATTTTCATAGTATTCACGTTCCTTACGGGTTGCTTTACGTGCTGAAATAATTCGAATGCTGTCGTTTTCGCGCTCAATATAAACAACGTACAAAAGATGCCAACGCTTATCTAAACCAATGACGGCATCTCGTGCTTCATCATTGCGACTAGCATCGACCACCACCAGAAATGGATCAAAGAAGGCTTCTGTAGCTTGCTTAAACGTTACACCGTCATGCTTTTGGGGGTTAATTCGAGCTTTCTCGTTGTTCCAGACAAAGGTAACGCCGTTGAGTACGAAATACACATCCATACTCTATAAGGTACACAGAATATATTTACAATGTCAATACGCTACTCAGGTTAGTCTTTCCCCAAGTGCGATCGCTGATGCCGAAAATGCTTATCTCTGTTTGAATTACGGACGTTACGGAAAGCGCAAAAGACATACCGAGTCCAGCATAGTTTCTAAGTTAAATTAATATTTTATTGATCTTTATTTTATAGATAGTTGTCTCTCTCTTCCAAGTAGACAATTGCCTTATTACAAATTTCTACACCTTTGTTTAATTCTATCTCTTGATATAGTTGTCTGGCATTTTCATAAGCTGCTTTGGCTTCTGACTTTTGCTGTAACTTTTGATAAGTAATACCTAAACTTATTAAAGAATTGGCTTCCCCATTGCGATCGCCGATTTGTTGTGCAATAGCTAAGGACTGTTGATGGAAATCAATTGCCTGTTGATACTCTCCCAGGGAATTGTAAGCATTACCTAAATTATTTAAAGATTTAGCTTCATCATTGCGATCGCCGATTTGTTGTTGAATGGCTAAAGACTGTTGATAGAAATCAATTGCTTTTTGATATTTTCCCAGGTGAGAGTAAGCAATACCTAAATTACCTAAAGATGAACCTTCCCCATCACGGTCGCCGATCTGTTGTTGAATGGCTAACGACTGTTGATAGTAATCAATTGCCCTGATTGACTGACAAAAGATTATTTTCAAACTGTTGAAATGCTTTTTAGTTAAAGGATTCGGGAATTTTATAAAGTAAAAAATCTCATTGATTCATAAATTTCACTTCGTAGGTTGGGTAGAACGAAGTGAAACCCAACATCAGCATTAGTTTTGTTGGGTTACGCTGCCGCTAACCCAACCTACGAA
>JBCCDL010000041.1:0-16238 GCA_039030815.1 Cyanobacteria bacterium P01_A01_bin.83
ACAACAACATGCCGTACACGGTAGAGGGAGGAGGAACGGGATAAGTCTTACCATATTCCCGACTACGAGAAGTGCGAAAAGTAGCGCAAGGAACGTGAACGTATAAGGCGATTAAATTCATTTTTTAGCCTGAAGCTGAGACAGATCGAGATTCAAATCTTTGGCAATAACCTTTTTGAGTTCGGCAGTTGCTTTCTTTCTGCCTGGATAAAGATGAGATCTATTCAATTCAAAATCCTTGGCAATTTTGCCCCCAATCCATAATTCATCTGGGTCGATATCTTCATCCCTTACTAATTCAGTCAAGACAGAAGAAATAGTGGGGTCGGCGTACACTCCTGGCTTAATTTCTAGTTGCTCGAAGCAGTAAAACATATCTGGTGAAGGATCTTGTGTCCACCTCAAAACAAAGCTTTCAGGGGAAAAGTCATAGCAAAAGACATTGTTATGTCCTCCTACGTGACGAATCGACATCAATCCATCTAACACATCCAAAATCCTGGATGTATCTTTAAGATGATTGCAGTCAAGAGCAAAAACGTATTGATAGCGAGTATTATGAAATTCAATAAAGTGCAGAGAAGTATTATCTTTTTCTCCGCTTGTAGAGTTAAATGTAAGACCGCCATCAAAAGGAGTGAGGGAAAAAGCGCGATTAACTCCCAATGCTCCTAGTCTCTGAGGGTAAATTGTTCTAGTTCGCTGGACTACTTCGGTTTGCGATTCATTATTACTATCGTTAACCTCTTCAGTTATTTCTCTTCTTACTGCATCTGGATTTAGAAAACCCAATACATCGTCGTCAATAAAATTTTCAGGATTATAATTATCATCGATCCAAGTATTGATAAATTCATCTCCATCCCAATTACGGTTTACAGAATAGCCATTTTGCTGCCAATAAAACCGTAATGCCCAGCGTATAGCGTCGCTGTTGACTACCGAATGGAGTTTGTTATGCCATCTAGCTTTTTGTAGAAAACTAGTATTGCCTTTGCTTTTGCCATGATTGAGCGATGCCGAACCATAATGAGTTAAAAGAGTACCGAATAAATAATATCTGGACATGAAAATTAGTATTTTGATTGCTTAATATATAAAGTATTTGTACTTAGCAAGTGCCAAATCAAACTTCCGAGTTGACTTCTGCTGCTTCTTGGGTTTCGGAAATTATTTCTAATAGGGGTTGTTGGAGTAAAAATAAAATTGCTGCCTGAAAGTTAAGATCGAGCAATGTCTTCCAAAACACGATTGGTATCGTTTGAAGAGAAAATCCTCGCGGTTTGTAACTAGCCAAAGCTATTAAAGATAAATTTCTGGTCTTCTTCCAGTTTGCTTCATCAACAATTAATGGCAAAATTTGCTCCCAGCGATTGTATAGAGAAGCGTTCAAACCCGCTCTTGATAAAAAATCTGCTAGGAAATCTTCTAATGATTCTTGGTCGTAACATTGACTCAGTTCACTTCTAATTGCTTGGTATTTCTTATCAATTCTCTGGTTATTTTCGGCTCTACTTCTTTTTTTGTCATAGGTTTTGGCATAGATTTTCCTCAAAGCTTCGTGAAAGGCGCGAATAAAGTCTTGATAGATTTGTAGCTTGGTATCTTGTTCGAGCATGGCGAGTAACCCCCGACGATTAAAAACTAGTTGTTTGTCTAAATCTTCTGACTCCAATGGCTCTGTTTGGTAAAGTCTCTCCCACAAGTCCCACCACCAAGGCAGTTTTTGTGCTAAGTTATTGGCGACGATCGCCCGAATGGAATTGACTTTTACCGTGAAGCTTTGATTGTCATAAACAAATATTTTGTTGTCGATAAAGTTTCTGGAGACAAACTGGTAATCATTGATGGCTTGTGGTGTAATGGCAAAGTCTTCAATCTCTAAGAGAATTCTCTGTCGAGATTTCTTGTTTAATTTTTCGTAGAGTAAAACCTGACAGCTTTGAGGCGAGATAATTTCCTTTTGAGAAAAACTATAGTAATTTAATGCTGCTTCTCCCAGATTATTGACAAAACAGCCTTGATATTGATGATCGCCTGACTGCCAGCATCTATTAGCTGCTATTTCAAAGTCAGAAACATCAGGAATAACTATGGCATATCTGGCTGCTTGTTTTCTGTCTCTCTTGGTGGAATTGGAAAGCACAGTAAAATACTGACAGATCAGAGGTAGAAACAATAGTGTAAAGGCGTATTTAGTTTTTTCTTCTATCTTGGTAACTGCCTGTAACTTAGCGTGGCGCACTGTCGCACTAGGATATAGCCAGCTAACAATTGGAATGTAACCATTTATCAAATAACCTTCTTCATCGCATAGAGTTTCGGCGAATGTTTGATGAGCGTACCAATTTAGTCCCCTATATTTTAGTTTGATACTTCCTGCTTCAACAGTCAGTGTTTCTGTACGTACAGTTT
This sequence comes from Cyanobacteria bacterium P01_A01_bin.83, assembly GCA_039030815.1. Classification (GTDB taxonomy): domain Bacteria; phylum Cyanobacteriota; class Cyanobacteriia; order Cyanobacteriales; family Xenococcaceae; genus Waterburya. The sequence continues at coordinate 2,416 of JBCCDL010000041.1, forward strand.
CTTTCTTGTAGAATTTGTTGTGTCTGAGAAAAGTATCGTGAATTACTTGATGGTTGTGTATTTGTTTAATGAGGCTTGAAGGCTCTAAACCTATAAATTGAATTAATCCCTTTTCATTAATTTGAAAACATTGCTTCAGTAGCCAATCTATTACGGTGAAGTCTTGTCCTTGCCAATCAAGAGTTATGGTCGTGGAGGTCAAGTCCCATGTAAGATTGCCAAGACGTTGATTTGATTTGGGATACTTTTTTTCCAATTGTTTTAAACTCATCCACAGTCCTAACATCCCATCACGATGAATTTCGGTAATGTCTGAAGCGTTTAAATCGAGAGATATTTTAGGTTTGCTCGCTATTATCATCGCTTTGGTCTTGATTCTTCTAAGAAGGGACGAAAATGCCGCACATCATTTTTCTTTTGCCACCAATGCCTTGTTGCTGAAGCTTGATTGAATCTGTTTCGGATAAATCTGTAACTTCTACTCCATATCCAACGAGAGGAAAAGTTCCTTCCTTTTTTCTCATGGTTAGTTGTCGGCACTGCAACTGTCCGTTGCTTTTTTGTAATAGATTTATCTTGCCTGTTATTTCTAATCTTTCTAATTGTCGTTGTGCTGCCTCGATAAAATCTTCTGGCTTTCTGTAGGGTCTGATAATTACCAAGCGGGAATAAAGACTCGAAGCAGGAGCTAAGGCTTTGTACTCGGGAATGCCGATGTGAAACTGCCTTGCGCCAATTTTGAAGGTTTGCTCGACTAAGAATTGATAGATCAGGGAGATTTGTTCTAAGGCTATTCTGATTTTAAGTTTCGAGCGTTGGGTTAGTTTGAGCTGTTTGTATCGGTTGGGTTTCCCCGCAATGGGGTGGATACCTATATCTAGCTCTCTCTTATGTATATTTGGGCAGAGGTCGGATAGAGCCGAGTAAACTAAATATCCGTTATCTAGCGGTAGTAGTTTTCCTTTCAGGGGAAACACTACATCTACATGAGATGTATCTATCATAGGTCGATTTCAAAAGTGTTTGGAAATTTACAAAGAACACTTTTACTAATATCTACTATAAATAATTTACTTTAGAGAATATATTTCATAAATTCAAGAAATATTTAGATTTAGCGAACTCAGCAGTGAATATTTCCGCAAATTTGAACTTTAATCCTAATTAATTCTATTTTTCTTTATATATCAGTTCAGTAAGTTCTTCTAAAGTGCAGTCGCCAAAACCTTCAATGCTTAATTTATTGATACCATCAATTAGTCTGCCTAAAGCTTCACCACCAATCTCAGGCAAGATATCTTGAGTTTTAATGCGAGAAATGCTTGTAGGATGAGCATTCAATTCATCAGCCAAAGCTTTATTGGTAATGCGTCTGCGAGCCATTACCTCTCTGAGCTTCCACCTTACAACGCTTTTTTTCTGTGAATTGGATACTGCCATTAGTATCTATTAGTCGATTCTCAACCTTATTTTATCTACCAACAATAGCAAATTGTGCTGTCTATATAGCGTTGAAACTGTTATTAATATATTTCATAGATTTGTGATCTACATTCATAGCTTGGTAAGCTATCATGAAAATATAAGAGAAAGGCGATCTCGCCTGGCAGCATGATTACGCCTTCTCTTACAAACCCAATTAAATAAAAGGTCTTACTACTATGATTGCACATGATTCTAATGCAACTCAAATTTGTGCTGACCAGTTGACTGAAGGTGACATTATTCGTCACTTTACAGGAGATGTTTGGCAAGTTATCTCTGAACCAGAGTATGTTTCAACTGGCATCAGCTTTGAAGTGCTTTGTCTAGATGTCGAGATGCCACCTAATATTCAACAAGTTGTATTCGCTCCTGCGTGGCGGTTTGAGTTATTAGATTATCAACCCATACTAACAACCTAAAACGTTTAAAGCGATCGCTGTAATTAACACGGTGATCGCTACATGCGGCGAACTATGCGCCTTTGTTGAACGGCGCATTTGCGCATAGCGCGTGCCTGTGGGTCACATGCGGGCAAGCCCTTTGTCGCAGGCTTTATGTCGCCCGCGCCAGCGTCCCGTTTGCGGTTGCGGTTGCGGAGCAAGTCGTAGACTAAGCAAGTCGAAGACTCAGGGACTTTGAGGCGGTAGCCTCTGTGTTGCTCTTCTTGCGACAATAGCTCATGGGGGAGACCCCCAAGACCGCTTTGTCGCGCTTTGATGGAAACCAACAACAAAGGGACGCAAAGCAAAGCTTTGCCAGTCGTCGTTTAGACGACGAACATGCGGCAAAATGCCCGCCTTTGTGGGCATTCGCCCTGTCCCGCATGTGCGCACTGCATCGCTTTTTTTATTCACAATTTATCAATACAGAAATTAAAAATGCTCGTAGTTTACAAGCATTTCTTCCATAAATCTTATTATTTGTAAATCGCGTAAATGGTTATTGAACCATACAGTAATGAAGAATTGTGGAGTCCTAAACCATATCAGTTACCGCAAAGAAGTCATCTTAATTGTCTGATGCCAATAGCTGTTGGAACTCCATCTATAGAAAGCTTAACAAGCTATATAACTAGGTTGGCTCAAAGCCATTCAATAACAATAAGTACTCTCATGACTAGAGAGCTTGCTCCAATTTTAGACAAGGATTATGTTCAAAAAAATGCGAAAAGAGGTCTAAGCACACTGTTGAACAGAGGCGCAGCAATAAACAGTACTGGAGAATTAGCTCAATTATTTGCAGATTCAATAGAAAGACTAACCTTAGAAAAAAATTTATTTGCCTTGACCTTATTATCTTTTCGCGATTGTTTGTCTTCCAAAGAACTACTGCATAAAACAAAATCATGGTGTTCAGATTGTTATGAGGAATGGAGAAGTACAGATAAAACTATCTACGAACCTTTGTTATGGAGCTTTAGAGATGTTAAAGTTTGTGCCTATCATAACCGACTACTACAAACTACTTGTTTCAATTGCGATCGCCATATTCCCTGGCTACACTCTAAATCTAGAATTGGATACTGCCCTTATTGCGATCGCTGGCTGGGTAGCTCTAATGACATTCGCAAGACACATGAATTATTAGTACTATCCAAAAACGAATTAGAACGAAATCTATGGATATCTAACAATATTGGAGAATTAATTGCCTGTTCTGAGGAAAATTCAATAATTAAGCAAGAAAATATTGCCAAAGCTATTCGAGAAATTGTCAATATTACCCATCAAGGCAATATTGCTTCTTTTGCCAAGTTTTTAAAATTACCCAAAAATACAGTTTGGATGTGGGCAAAAGGAAAAAGTCTTCCTAAGCTCAAATTTATTTTAGATATCTGTTATTGTCTGGATATTTCTCCACTCAGCTTTCTCAAATTAGAACCAAAAGCTTTTGAGTCTTTGCAAATAAATTCAAAAAGGCTACTTTCTGTGGTGAATACAAAAAGAATCTCTCCCAGGAATTTTGATGCTGAAAAAATAGAGAAAGATCTCAAGACAATTATCAGTAGTCAAAATATTTCACCACCTACAATGAAAGAAGTAGCTAAGATACTTGGTTTCGATGTACGAGTAATTTCAGAACATTTTCCAGAATTGTGCAAAGCAATTTCAGATAAACATCGTCGCGATCGCAATCGAGTTCAAGCTAGAAAAATTGAAGAATCTTGCCAGGAAGTAAGGCAAGCAGTTTCTACTTTGATTCAGAGAGGAGAATATCCTAGCGAGGCTCGTGTATCACAATTAATTTCGCAACCTGGATATTTTAGATACAAGAAGGTTAGAATAGCTCTTAAACAAGCAATATCTAATCTTATTTTTTAAAGCATTACTTTGCCGTTAACTTTTTAAAGCATAACCTTGCCACAACGGCAAACTCAAACTTTAAATTACAAATTGCTTCAAACCCTGGCTCTATATAATATGGGCGATACTGGATTTGAACCAGTGACGTCCTGCTTGTAAGGCAGCGTAAAAGGCTGAAAAGCTCATTATATCGTTGCATTTAGCCCGATATTTCCAGTATTTGACCCAAAATTGGTTCTTATTTGGTTCTATAAAAATAGGACTAATGTACTCAAAAGGTAAAGAAAGAGCCAAAATAGGCAAAGTAACCTTAGATATTAATGGTGATAGATACCGTCTCAGATTCACCTATCCCAAAGGTAAAAGACATCAATTAAAAATAGCACAGGTATCAGATGAAGGTTGGGCATTAGCTTTGAAAGCAGCACAACTTGTTAACAGAGATATTGATTTAGGAGACTTCGATGAAACTTACGCTCGTTATTCTCCGACGCACGCTAAAACTCTAGAATTAGCTCAGGAGAAGAAAACCAAGACTTATACTCTGGTAGAAGTTTGGGAGCGATATAAAGATTTAAACAAGGATAGAATTGCTCAAACTACTCAACAGCATCTATGGAAAGATTGTGACCGTTACCTATCTCGGACTGACAAACAGCTATTAGAGTTAAACAAAGCTCAGGAGTTTGTTTCTTATCTACAGAGTAAGTATGCAGTCTCAACCATTGCTACTCTGTTTCGTTCTTGTATCAATCCTGCTGTTAATGCTGCTGTTAATGCTGGTCTTATTACTGCAAATCCATTTAAGAGCATTAATATCCCCAAGCCACAAAAGAAACCAATTGAATGCTTTGAATCACATGAAGTTAAGGCTATTATCGCAGCTTTTTACTCAGACGAATATAATCCCAAATCATCACACTACCAGCATTCCTTTTATGTTCACTATGTAGAGCTATTGGCTTTGACTGGTGCAAGACCAGAAGAGATTGCAGCTTTAAAATTTGATGATATTAAACGCAAGGGTGGCAAAACTTACATCAAGTTCTCCAAGGCTTATAGTAAAGGAATATTGCTACCTCACACCAAAACAAAAGAGATTCGACTTTTCCCATGTAACAAACAACTCAAAGATGTACTCAAGTCTATTCCTCAAAGGGAAAACTCAAATAACCTATTACTTTCTAGTATTGAAGGTGGTTATCTGAACCATAACAACTTTAGGGATGATAACTGGCGCGTTGTATTAAAGGGTTTAGTTAAAGATAAAAAGGTGGAGAAATATCTAAAGCCTTATGCTCTAAGGCATTCCTTCATTACTAGATTAGTAAGGGATGGAGTAGACATTAAGACTGTGGCTACACTGTCGGGTAATTCTGTAGCTACTATCATCAAACATTATCTAGCAGCCAAGCAGGACTTTAATCTACCAGAACTCTAATCAATACAAAGAGGGGTATCATCCCCTCTACCTAATTAGCACTTTAGAAACTGCTCTTTCAACGCTACTAAGAAAACTTACTTAACTGTTGATGAACCTGTTTAAGTTGCGCCTCAACTTGTCTGAGTTGAGACTTTAGAGTGTCTTGTCTAGAATTAAGCTTGTCTCTCAAGTCGCATAGCCTAGTATGAATGGACGAGACAGAGCGTTCTTGCCTGTTATATAGCTCCCTTTGTATCTGTGTTTCCTGAGTATCAGAAAACTCTATGAAGTCTGGAGATAAATTAGAGTCGGGCTGAGAAAGAGTAGGAAGTCCTTCTACAGCAGGTCTTGAATTTTCTAATTCATAAGCGCGTAGCTCTTGTTCGGCTTCTAAAGTACCTACATAGGGTTGAAGCCCCTCGTTCTCTATTGCGGGATGCTGATAGTTATTATTCATAATTGATTAAATATTGATTGATGATTATTGATTAATAGTATTTTTATTCTGATAGTGCAGTTCCAAAATCCTAGTAAGTTCTTGTTTGGTTTCTGGACTAAGGATTTTGTTATTCCTTATCTTCAATAGATTCTGTTCTAGCGAACGTAGTTTATCTTTCATTGTTTTATGGCATAAATATCTATTTCCATAAAACAGCAAAAGTAATGATACTTAGTGTTCAAAAATCGCACTAGGAACTTCAAAATTGATTCGCGGATAAAAAGGGCTAATAGTAGAGGCGTATAGTCCCCCCCCTCCCCCCTATGAAATAAAAGGGGCTACAAACTTTTTTCATCAACTACAACTAGATATTTATTTTTCAACAGGGTTAGTCAATAGACTGACCCTTTTTTTGAGTTTATTCAATTAAATCAATGGAGAAAAACATTATGGGAATATCCCAAACTCAGACTTTAACATCCGCATCATCCGTATCCGTAATCACTCTAAACTTCCCTAGCTTTGGCAATCCCAATGCAGAGAGGTCTATTGAGATAACATTTAACTTTGACGCTGGCACTGTGGCATGGCGCAATCGTATATTCAAAGTCAATGAAAGACTAATTGCTGCTCGTAAAGTCTATTCAGATAAAGGCTTTAGTAACTCTGACTATGAGTATCTAACTGTAGTTATCACTGTAGAAGAGACAATGAAGCTAATGATGAAGACAGTCCGTAGCTTCAAGCAAGCCAACAGTGCGATTAACTTCTTAAATGAGTTGGTGGGAACAGTGCTTATTAGTAACTGGGAAATAGACGAGCGAGACATAACTAGCTATAACCTCAGTGCTATTCAACCCGAAACAGACAACACCCGTGACGCTCAACAAGTCCTCAGAGACTATGACGTTGTTGGCTTTGAGTTTAAGTCTAGTGGACTCATGGGTAAAGGTCTATGGGTAGAGGGTTGCTTAGAAATAGCAACGAAACACTGGGGTTTTGCACTCCCAGATAAAACTAACAAGAAGAGAGCTAAGGTAGCTGATGCTGTAGTAGTATCTGGACGTTCAGTAGATGGAACTAAGTCTATTGTCCACTCTGACAAAGCAGAGAAGCAGCTTAACCGCGAGACTATGCTCAAACATATTGCTGCGGAATTGCCAGTAGTTCATGAAGATGCTCTGGTTAGTGAACTTCATGATGGTAAGTTTGCCGTATCCTATGGGTTAGCTGATTATAGTCTGCTGCTCAATGACCCTCTATTGTCTTTAGCTGTAGGTGATGCTGGTATCGTTAACCGCGAACCCATTAACTATGTAGCTAACAAACTGCTTCGTGGTGGAATCAACTTAGAACTATTGTTCTCTGGCAATCCTGAATATCATGCTGAACTTAGTAAGAGAGTTAAATCTCTATCTCTGTCTGATAATCGCACTGCACAGGTTCAAGCTGTAATGGAAGATGTTCGTGCAGAAATGAAGGCACACGAACTAAATGAGACTGTGCTGCAACCAGGAGAAACCATTGAGTTTAAAGGGCAAGCAGTAATCGCTAACTTTAACACCTTCCCTGTCAGAGTTCATAAGGTCAAGAGTGTTCGTAGAGGTGCTTTTATTAACACCGAATGCCGTAGTCTTGTTGTAGAAATCCACACCAAAGCTGAGTTTGAAGACTATAACGCCAAGCTAAGAGGGCAGTGGATTAAAGGCATGACCACCCGTAATGATGATTATGCTGTTGTGGACTCTAGTGGTGAAACTGTAGATGCTAGATTCATTCTCAATCACAACTCAGTCAAGAATGAAAAGGCAGTTAGTCTTAGAGGTTGGGCAAACAAGGAAGGACAGAGAATCGCTTGGACTCAGAATGGTGAACTGCGCTATGTAGAAGAAGACAGCAGCGGTAAATGGGTTCTAGGTAATCTAGTTGACTTAGCAGCCGTTGAAGCTGAGATTGCTAACCTGACTGAAGAATATGACGTAGAGCAGATTGTCTCTAGACAAGACTTAGAAACCTTTAGGGGTTCTAATCCTGAAGCTTTTGCTGGTGTTGAGGAAACTGAAATAGGCAATAGTTTAGTTAAGTTGAACTATAAAGCTAAAGGCTTTGTTGCTCCTCTGGTATTCGCTATTGAATTAAGTTCTGTTCCAGAAAACCTAAGCGTTAATCGCCGTCTAGCTTCTAATGCCACCTCGTATTTAACCACCTTCCCCTGTGATGGACTCAAGAAAGTAACCGAGCATAACAGCAAGTTAGTTAAATCTCTAAGATTGGCTGGTAAGAATCATGTTGATGCTCGTTTCAATCTAGACAGAGAATGTCAGGCTCAAGCATTGCGTGATGTTTTATCTGATTTGGTTAAATCTTCCAGTCGCGATTTATTAAAACAACTAGGAGATAAATATCCTCATGGATTTAAAGTAGAGGGTTCTGTTAATGGTTCTCGTAAATGGAATGTAACAATCCCTGCTCGTCTATTAACTGTGCTGTCTCACTTTAATAAAACTGGGTTCTCCACTGATAACAAAGTAGTAGAAGTCCATGCTTTCTTGTCTCTAGTAGCCAATGCTGATTCTTGTCCCCATCTGATTGCTGAATATGTTTTCCGCTTAGGTTCTAGCCTAGAAAACTGGAAAGACGATGTGAACAGCCGTGAGAAAGCCTTTGTCAAAGGTTCTCCCCTCTTCACCACCCACGGGATGAAGGTATTAGCTAACTCCCAAGCTGGCTATGAATCAGTGAATGATGTAGAAGTTCCTGTTATCTGGATTAACAGTAATAATCCTCTAGTAGTAGGAACTGTAGATAAGAACGGCAAGAAGGTTAAACAAGTCAAAGATGGTGATGTAGTTCTGTTCTATCGCAATCCAGTAGTTGATTTAACCCCTGCTATTATCCGCTTTAACGATAAAGCCTGTGGTAACTTCACCTGTGCTGTTAGTCCTTCTGTATTGGCTTGGAGTAGCCAAACTGATAATGATGGTGACACTCTCTGGATAGTTCCTTTAAAACAAGTCCGTATTAGCAGTATAGACACAGAAGGCAAACGTGGCGATGAAGTCAGAAACTCTATTGCTTCTATGATGAATCATCCTCTAGTGGGTAAAGAGATTGCTGTAGAAGCAATGAAAACCTTTGGTGCTGGTGATTTATTCGCTGGTATCATCAAACCTCGTGATAACTTTGGTGCTGATGTTCATGCTGTTGTAGGTGATTCTAATCCTGACATTATTGAACTTGCTGAAGCTGTAGCCAATCACTACACCGTAAGGGTGGGTCAAGGCTATTCATTAATGTTCAACGCCTTCAATAGCTTCACCACTAAGTTTCATCAAAGTGGTTATGATGCTGCTCTTTCATCGCAGATGGAAGCTTTTGACCATGCTGAGATTGTCGCTATCAAAGCCAGTTCCTTTGTCTTCTATGAAGAATTTGGTCTTGCTGGCTTCTCTGCTGGTAACGAATCCCAGTTTGCCAAACTAACCAAATCCGCACTAGAAAGACTTGGTAAAAACAAAATTAGCTCTAGTGGCTTGTTAACTCGGAAGAACAAAGGAGGTAATAAAAATCCCTGGTTCTATGCTTCTAAGTTTAGAGCGCAGAGTATCATCCAGTCTCAGACCGAACTATGTAAGTATTTCGGTGACGTTGAGCTTAAGTTTGGCACAAGTGAGAGTCAACAAATCAAATTAGAAGCTTTAAATAATGGTTTGTTTAGAACTCTCACTAAAGGTCATCTCAATCAAGATGGGATTATCAACGGCATCTTCTCTAGCCTATCTGTAGATATGATTGCGGCTGCTCATCCTTTTGCCGAAGCAATGATTGCTTGGCAAGAGTTTGTTAATGATGGTCTTGTCAGTTAGTAGATTTCTTTTGTGTTGCTCTTGTCTCTAACATTTAACCAAATCTCAGACTTAATTTTATTAATCCTTCTTATCGCTAATAGATTCAAGTGATACTACCTTGTAGATTCAGTTCTAAGGGAGTTAATAGTATCAGAAGTTATTAGGACTCAAGCTAATAGAAGCTTCACTGCTTTGTTAGTTGTATATGAGTGCTAATAGCGGAACTTGAATCTAAGACGCAGTAGTAGAAAGGATGAATCCCTATAAATAATGCCAGTTATACCCTTTGGGTATTTGAGATATTTATACCCTATAAATAATACCCTATGAATATTTTATTAATCGAACGATACAGCCAGTTAATTCAAGATTTAATTCAGCATACGGATGATATTCTGCGTGAAGTATTAGCTAATGATGAATTACGCCAGAATATTAAACACGAATGGTATCCCAATAATGATATTGACTGGGAAGCAATAGTAAAAGCAGAAGCAGATAGTTACAGCTTTGACCCCTCTATCTATCCCGATAATTTCTTTAACGAGTAATTTTAATCAGCACTACTTGTATGTCCTTTCATTAGGAATACAGGAAATATTGATTATTTTTATGCCATAGGTATTGATTAACTTAGTAGTAGATAGATACCAAATTGTTAATTATGAAAACTGTTAGAGAAATTCATCAAGAATATAGCGATAAGGCAAATCAAGCCAAGAAAGATAAGTTTTTACTAGGGTTGAATAGCCTTAGTGCAGGTGATAAGTCAGCAATAAGGTTTTTGGCAAGCTTATCTCATACTGTCGGAGGTAAGCAAAACCTAGCTCGTCTGGTTCAGATATTTATGACAATCGAATAATACAAAAACAGAATTAAGCATTAAAGCCGTCTGACTATAAACAGTTGGGCGGTTTTTCTATGTTTGACCTCATTTCATGAGGTACGAGTGACCAGAATCTAATGGTCATTAAATATTTTCTCAAGGTAAAACTCGTAAACTCGCTTTACGAGCAAGGTACATAAATCAATCAATTAAATCAATTAATAACAATCAAGGAGTTCAAATTATGTCTAATCAAACTCGTCAATTCAACATCGTAGTTCTTATCAACAAAGCTAAGGATAATGACAATATCACCTTTAGCATCACTGAAGGTAATAATGGTGGTTTTCTTCATGCCAACATGACAGGCTCAGTAGTAGAGGCAAGTGGTTTAGTTCACACTGAAGATAGCGGTGCTGAGTATGACTATAGTGGAGATATTAAAGGGCTAGAGGCATTAATCCTAGTAGATAAACTAACTTTAGCCGAAAAGATTATCAATGAAGCTGAAGTCATCTTTGCCAAAAGAGCAGAGAGAAATGATTTAAACAATCGCGTGTATCTCAATCTTGTAGCTTCAGGTTTCCGTCTTGATATTAAAGATGAAGCTGAAGAAGCAGAGGATAACCGCAGTAAGCTCTGGATAACTAACATCATCAGTGTAGATATCACTGGTGGCTTGAGCATTGATGCTTTTAAGAGCCGTTTAAAGGAACTTAAATCTAGAAGTACTAATCGTAGAGTTAAGACTCGTAGCAATGGTTTATTTCGTTCCCAACAAGTAGCCAAAGTGAACACTCAACCTAATGCTAATGATGCTCCCCCTGAACTTCCTAGTAGAGAGGAGATGTTTAAGCAAATGATGGTCATGCAGGAACAGATGACAGAAATGCAATCTAAGTTAGCTGCTAAGTCTTCTAGTAGCAATGGTGGAAGTAAAACACCAGTTGTTAAAGACGTTAAGGAATTAGTGGGGAACTAAGCACAATCTATATCTCGCTTGGGGTGTGTCTATTTAGATGCACCCTATTTTTATTTATTTTATTCAATTCAAATCAATCAAATTAGGAGTAATCAATTGATATGGCTAAAGCTAATATTAATCAGCAATCAAATAATCATCATCAGTCTGGCACAAAGGTTAGAAGTATTGACGAACTACTTGCTGCCAAACGAGCTAACAATCAACTCGGACGTAATAAAGCAACTGAGACTATTAAGAAAGCATCTAGTGTGGTTCGGGATAACACTGGGAAAGCAACTAGAGCCGAGCTACAGAATGATTTAGTCAAGAGTGCCGAACTAGCTCAGGCTCAGGGTGAAGAGGATGGTATTAAGCAATTTTTGAGTGAAGATATCCCTGCTGTAGTTCAAGCATTACAGGGCGAACTTAAAACTAAGCATCAGTCAGTACTGGCTAGTAATGAATCTAAGTTATTAGAATCCAGTGTCATTGATGCCGACTGGGAAAGCATCAACACTGATTTTGATATGTCCTTTGAGCCTGAAGAGTGGTTGTCTCTTGAAGGTGCTAGTGAAGTTAAATCCTTAGCGTCAAGTAAGGAAACCAATCAAGAAGATAATCCCTTTAACTCAGACGACTTACCAGAGTAAATACAAGATGAAATTTATTAGATAGAGGCTGGTGTTAAGTTACCAGCCTCTATTTGTTTATCTATAAAACTTCAGAACTATTTAACTAACTATGGTGAATATTATTATGGAACGACCTTCGCCCGTTCAGGGAGAACTGAATCAAGTTCAAAGAGAGTTAATTATTAAGGGCTATGATGCCCACTGTAGCCAGATAGAAAGGCTAATCGAAACTAGGCTCAATACGGATATGTTAGAGCTATATGAGGTCTTACTGTCTGATAGAAAGGCGGATATCAAAAGGTATTGTAATTCTAATGGTATAGATTTACTAGATATAGATGAAGCTACCAAACAATCTATAGCTCTAAATCTTATTGAGATTGAGATTAAAACTTTGCTCAGTGAAAAGGGTAGATATGATGCTGAGTTAAAAGAGTTAGGTATCAGAACTACAAGGATTACTAACGGCATAGAACAGTGTCCCTGGTTCTCTATCTTTAATTCTCCTGTAAGTCTTCAGTGGTGGACTAAGAATACAGAGAAGACATTGAATGCCTGTAATCCAGACCATAAATACTATGACTGGGTTGATAGCAAGATAGAGGGCATAAAGGATGTGTGGTTAGAAATTGACCCACAGCAAGCCCTTCCAGACATTAAGGTGTATTGGCAGGTTTATAACTTTGAAGTTCCAGATACCGTCAGAGAATACTTGGTAAAGGGTTATGGCAATTAGTAGATAATCTTCCTCCTTCTGTTTTTGAAATGGAAGGAGATATTAATTGTCATGTTGAAGAAGAGGATGCAGCCCAACCAATTAATGTGTCTACACAGGTAACAGTAGAAATATCAAAAGATACGGAATCTGAGTTTAACGAAAAGTTTAATATTGTCTTTCCTACTATTAGAGGGCAGTGTTTAAATACAAAAGACTTCAAGTTAGTAAAAGACAGTTTAATAGCGGAGATAGAGAATACTTTAAATCCTACTGAGGTTATCAATAGCTTTTTAGACAACTACTCAGAAATTATTAACGGCTCACAAGAAAAACAGTTAATAGAAATAATTGAGAGCGGATAGATATTAATCCGTTGGCTTTAATAATTAATGAATAGCTTATGTATTATTTTTCTGGATAAAATAATATACAAATACTATAAATATTAATTATGAATAATAGAATCAAAACTAGCCCCAAGCACGTTACTCTACAAAACTTTATTATAGAGTTTGTTGAACAACAAGCTACCAAAAATAATAAATCATTCTCTAGTCAACTAAACAGTATAGTCAGAATGTTTAGAAAACAATATGACCTATAAAGAAAAAGTATTGATAGAAATACAAAGTAATTTTAGAAATAATATTAGAGGTGCTGGTCTGATTTATATGGGGCTATATGACTTGATAAATGAAGAAAAACCTATTACACCAGAAAGTATCGCAGAGGCTATATTTGCACCTTTATTATTCGTCTTAGAGTACGAATATATCTGGAGAATATATACTAATTAATTACGACAAAGAAGCGGGTATTTGCCATAAAGGTAGGCACAAGATATTAACGATGGCTATATATAGTATAGGCTTAAGCTTAATTTATTATCGTTATATTTCTGTGGCTAAGGCTGCACTTTTATGTCATAAATTATAGACAAAAAAAGACCTACTGTTATTAGCAAGTCTTAATATTCTTAAAAATATTTACTGTCAATTGATAATAAATTAAAACTATGTTTGTAAACCCATATTGATTCATTATCTTATTTAATTATAGAAAATAATAGGCGTAGTAGGTAGGACTAAATATTACTAGGTTAGAATATACATAGGGAATTAAATATTAAAAAACTTTCTAGTTTTTGCTTTAGCTAGAAAGTTTTAGAAGATATTTATGGAAAAT
>JBCCDL010000042.1:0-16160 GCA_039030815.1 Cyanobacteria bacterium P01_A01_bin.83
CTCTGAAAGACGAGAGCCATGTTTCTCGATGAAAATCTGTTGTAATTTAGCTAGAGCTTCTTCCTTATCAAAAGGTTTAACTTCTGGCATTGGTAAAAAATTGCGATCGCGCCAAGTAGCCCATAACCAATCTTCAGGATTGAGATCGATAGAGCGAACAATACCCAACTCTTGCTCTAATTTCTTCATGCCCAAATTCTCCACATTTCCCACAAATAGAATTCCCTAAAAACCTCTCCCACTCTCTGTGCCTCTGTGACTCTGTGTGAAATAAAAACAAATATACTATTAGTAAAAATATACCATGAAAGATAACGAAACTCAGAAAACTCGCTGGCGATTAATTCTAGAAGCAGGAACGGGAGCGACTTTTGGCAATAGTTTAGATGCGACGGGAGAAGCGCGATCGCAAGCTATCACCTATCTTTACGACAGAGAATACGGACAAGGTAGAAACGTTCGTCCCCAAAACCAAAGTGGAGAAAGTAAAAACAGAGATGGTAAAGAAGGCAACAATCCACCACAAAACCGTAAAGGAGGATTAGAAGCATCGCAGTTGACTATTCCCGACTGGATTAACGCGATACACGAATTGTTCCCGCAAAAAACTATTGAAAGACTCGAAAAAGATGCCCTAGAACGGTATCAACTAGAAGAGATGGTCACGAACCCTGATTTACTAAGTCGGGCGCAGCCCAGCCAAACTCTGCTCAAAGCTGTTTTGCGTACCAAGCACTTGATGAATCAAGAAGTGTTAGCAATGGCAAAGCAACTAGTGAGAAAAATAATCGAACAACTATTAGACAAATTGGCGAGAGAAATACATTCCCCTTTTACAGGTGCAGTCGATCGTCGGCGACGCTCTTTTCTCAAGGTAGCCAAAAACTTCGATGCAGAAACTACCATCAGGCGTAATTTAAAACACTATGATCGCGACACCAAACGTCTTTATATCCAAACTCCCTATTTCTTTTCTCGCATACGCCGTCAGGTAGATCGCTGGCAAATAATTATTGTAGTGGACGAATCGGGTAGCATGCTCGATAGTGTAATTCATGCTGCGGTAACAGCATCTATATTCTGGGGTTTGAAACAAGTCAAAACCCACCTTTGTCTATTCGATACATCGGTAGTAGATGTGACTGCCGACTGTAGCGATCCTGTCGAGACAATAATGAAGGTACACTTAGGAGGAGGAACAAATATCGGACAGGCTTTAGCTTATGCTGCCTCTTTAGTAGAAAATCCTCGCAGCACAATTGTTATTCTAATTACAGATTTTTACGAAGGTGCCCCCATACAGCAATTATTAAACGTCACTCAAAGCCTTATAGAAAGTGGTGTTACTCTTTTGGGTTTAGCTGCACTAGATTCGGAGGCAAACCCTAACTACGATCGCAATTTAGCTCAAAAAATGGTTAACTTAGGGGCGCAAGTTGGAGCTATGACTCCTGGAGAGCTGGCTCAATGGGTTGCAGAAAAAGTAACTTGACATCCTATTAGGGTCGAGGTAGCTGTTGCCAGCATACCCCTGGCGGGTAAGGTTTGAGCCTCACGACTCTCCCCTCCCCTAAGAACCGTGCGTAACACTTTCACATTACACGGCTCAAGCCATACTTCAAGCTTTAGACTTGGTTTTGTTATGTTCCTGTTTATGACACGTTACGTGTAAGTGGATTAAATTCTTAGTGTCGCCTAAGCCACCATCTTTCACAGGTACTCTGTGATGGGTTTCGATCCCAATGTCGGATAGCCATTCTTCTAGTATTTGTTGACAATGAACTACCACCAGGTATTTTAGGGTGGGTGCTTGGAGATCATAGTGCTGAAACATTTCAACCGTTGTGGGAAATAGTTAGCAAATGGCACTGTTATTTCTATGTCACTGATGGCTGGAAAGTTTACCCAGGTTTTATTCCTGATGGGGATCAAATCGTGTGCAAAACTTATATGACGCTTAGTTGAGGGAGAAAACACAAGATTAAGGCATTATCTTGCACGATTACATCGTAAAACACTCTGTTACTCCAAGTCAGAGACCATGCTCAGGCATTCGATTCGATTACTGATTCATTATCTTAAATTTTGGGATGTTCCTGTTCCTTATTCAGAAAATAATTTTTAGGGTTAGCGATCGCTCTTCTCCTCCATCATACTTTCATTTACCAACGCCGTGATTTCTAGGTTACTCTCACTCACTTATAGCGGTGTTCAGGTTTATTAAGCACACTTATTTCGTTTGTTCATTAGGATTGGAATTTATAGCTGTACTTAACTTGTTTGCACACCGCTGTATATGATTATGAAGTTGTCATTTGTCGAGGATTAAAAGTGCGAACTCTACCTCATGGGTTACTTAACAAATGCCAGCCGTCCCCCTACATAAGTAGGTTTAGGCTGAACGAATCGCACTTTATTGCTGCATTTACATCCCTGTCGTGTTGTGTACCGCAGCTATCACACTTCCAACTTCTAATATTTAGTGGCATACTTTCAACTTATTTTGTAGCTTCATGTGGAGGTGTAACAGTGGAGCAACTAAAGCAGTATGTGCAAGACCAAGAACAGCCAAAAGTTTAGTTATTGCGAGATTCATCCCGACCGCTAAAAGCGCGGGATGAATCTCTTGTCCTGGTTAAATACTACGCATAAAGGCTTTTCTCAGGTAAAAAATATCTGGTATTTTTTATGTTGGCTACGTAGCGCTACTACTGACACTTAAGTTCTTTTGTGAATCTCTCTAAAAATTGGTGCGGAATTGGTGCGGTCACACTATATTTCTGTAACCCATGTAGATCAACAACGAAGAGATAAAAGCCAATATAGGTAAGGTTAGTGTATCTGCATCCAGAGATAATTCAATCAAGCTGAGATTTACCTATTATCTAGAAGGAAATGGAATAAATAATTTCTAGAGTGATTTGAGATCTTTTATCACTACCTATAGGGAATAGTAAAATCATCAATATACTATGTTTATATTTTGATTGTAATAATAAATAGTCATGATTATGTTGAAAATTATTCCCCTGATAATTAGTACTGTAATTACCTGTGTCTGTTTAGATGACATTGCCTCCGCCCAAGCCTACAGCAATCTAGTTGTGTTTGATGGACGTGCGCCATTAAATCAGCAGTCAAACAATGATGACTATCTCAGCAGAATTTTATTAATCGTGGGACTAGCATCTGGGGCAGGTTTATTGGGTTGGGGACTGTCGAACTACCGTCAGTTCTTAGCCACTGGTAGCTTGCCTCATAAAACTAACTGTAATAGTCGTAAAATACTAATTGAGAGAGTAAGTCCTCGGCTGCGCCGTAAGTTGTTGAGATTGATCAACGATCCTAAAACGGCAAATCGTTTATTGATGGGAATTGAGAAACACCATCCTCATCGTAGTCCTGACTGGATTGCAGAAAAGGTAATTTATGATTTCCAACGAGGTAGATAGTAGATAATATATTAGTCTTAAGGTAATTTAATCGAGCAAACTATAGCTAAAATTGCTTTTTTTTAGTTAGGCTGGAGTTACTCTTAAATTTTATTTATATTTACGTATTTCAGTAGACATTAATAGATAAATCTAACTATGGAAAATTGTCAGGTTAACAAGCAAGGAGAATTAGCAATGACTCCTGCGAGCAAGCTGAAACGTGGCTCAAAACGTAATCGTGCTTCTGCAATTGGTCGATTAGCTGCGGGATGGATGATTTTACAAACCTGTTTTTTGGCAACTCCTGTTTTAGGACAGCAAAAGGCTAATAATACTCTTAGCTACAGTGAATTTCTGGAAAAGCTAGATCAAGAACAGGTTGTCAAAGTAGAAATTGATGAAACTACTAATAAAGCTAGCGTAGTTTTACAGGGACAATCAGCAGATGATGCAGCCAAGGAAGTAGTATTATTTGAGCGCAACCAGGATCTAATTCCTAAAATTAGAGCCAAACAGGTAGACTTTAGCATTAAATCTTCGGTTGATCATTCGACAACTGTCGGCATTTTGGTTAATCTCCTGGTGATTCTAGTCTTGTTATCAGGACTAATTATGATTCTGCGTCGTTCGGCTAACGCTTCAGGTCAAGCTTTAAATTTTGGTCGTTCTAAAGCTAAGTTTCAGATGGAAGCAAAAACAGGCATCCAATTTGATGATGTTGCTGGGATTGAAGAAGCTAAAGAAGAACTACAGGAAGTAGTTACCTTCCTTAAAGAACCTGAAAAATTTACTGCTATCGGTGCCAAAATTCCCCGTGGAGTATTGCTAATAGGACCCCCTGGAACAGGTAAAACCCTACTGGCAAAAGCAATCTCTGGGGAGGCTGGAGTACCATTTTTTAGCATTTCTGGTTCGGAGTTCGTCGAAATGTTTGTCGGAGTGGGTGCTTCTCGGGTACGCGACCTATTTAAAAAAGCTAAGGAGAATGCGCCATGTTTAGTATTTATTGATGAAATTGATGCGGTAGGTCGTCAAAGAGGCGCAGGTATCGGCGGTGGTAACGACGAGCGCGAGCAGACTTTAAATCAACTATTGACCGAAATGGATGGCTTTGAAGGCAATAGTGGTATTATCGTCATTGCAGCCACTAACCGCCCCGATGTTTTAGATAAAGCTTTGATGCGTCCTGGTCGTTTTGATCGTCAAGTAATTGTTGATTACCCAGATCTACAGGGAAGATTAGGCATTCTTGAAGTTCATGCTCGGGGCAAAAAAATTGCATCTGAAGTATCCTTAGAAGCGATCGCTCGTCGTACCCCTGGCTTTAGTGGTGCTGACTTGGCTAATCTCCTTAATGAAGCGGCAATTCTGACTGCTAGAAGGCACAAGGATGCCGTTACTATGCTGGAAATAAATGATGCCGTAGACCGCATTGTAGCAGGGATGGAAGGAGTGCCATTGGTAGATAGTAAAGCCAAAAGACTTACGGCTTACCATGAGATTGGTCATGCAATTGTGGCTACTATGGTGCCTGGGCACGATCCCGTCGAAAAAGTTACCATCATTCCCCGTGGCGGTGCAGGGGGCTTGACTTGGTTTACTCCTGATGAGGAAATGGGTTTAGAAAGCAAAGCTAAAATCCTGGCAAAAATTACTTCAGCCCTTGGTGGAAGAGCAGCCGAAGAAGTTGTATTTGGACAAGATGAAGTAACTCAGGGGGCTAGTCAAGATATTGAAGTAATCACTTCTCTGGCGCGAAAAATGGTCACAAAATTCGGCATGTCTGATTTAGGGGTATTGGCATTAGAAGGTCAAGACCAGCCCGTGTTTTTGGGTGGTGATTCAGGCTCTAGAAATGACTATTCTGAAGAGGTTGCAGCTCAGATCGATATTCGCATTAGAAATATTGCTTTTAACTGTCTAAATAGAGCGAGAAATATTATTAGCGAGAATCGATTAGCTATTGATCGCATTGTTGATATTCTGATCGAGCAGGAAACAATTGAAGGCAAAAGATTTCGCGAACTTTTAGCTGAGTATTCTCCTGTCTATAAGTCTAGTCAGAAGAGCGATCAGGTTCGCAGTTTACTGAGTAAAAGTTAACTATAGCTGCAAATAGTAAAGCGATCACCTGTACTGCTAATAGTGTAGGCGATCGCTTCAAGACAGAAAGCTAGTCCTTGGGGATAAAATTGAGATAGACTTTCCATATATCGGTGATGTAGTATTGTTTCTATTTTAATAAATATTAGGGGAAAACTCAGGTATTTGTTCGCCTTATCCCAAAAGAGGAAAAATACTGTATTGTTAATTCCTTAGATGGTTCGGTTCTATTTTCGTCTCTAAATGGATGAAGTAGAGCTTAGTCTAAAATAAGATAAAGCTATGAATAAATATGCAAATCAGCGGGTCTGCATTGTTACTGGCGGAAACTCGGGTGTAGGTTTAATGAGTGCTGTTGGTTTGGCTCAATTAAATTATCACGTATTTCTTGCCTGTCGCTGTGCCAAGAAAGCGGAGAAAGCTGTAGATTATGTTCGCTCCTCCACTGGGAATCCAAACGTTGAGTTTTTGCCTCTCGACTTAGCTTCTCTCGATTCAGTTCGCACATTTGTGCAACTTTTTCAACAAAAAAATCTGCCGCTTCATCTCTTGGTAAATAATGCGGGTGTGTTCAACGTCAGGGGCATAACCAAAGAAGGCTTTGAACTTATTTTTGGCATTAATTATCTTGGTCATTTTCTACTGACCAATTTGCTTTTGGAAACGCTTATAGATTCAGCACCCAGTCGCATTATTATGGTGTCTTCTGACTTAGCATTACGCTCTACCTCTCTCAAATGGGAGAGTTTTGTCAAGAAGACTCCCATAAATTTTCTAGAATTGTATACTCTCTCAAAATTGTGCTTATTGATATTAACCCAAGAGTTAACTAAGCGCTTAGAAAGTACCAACGTAACCGTTAATGCGATTCATCCTGGATTTGTGCAGTCGAATATAACCTTAGGGCATCGTTTGAGTAAGTACCTCGGGTTAGGCATTTCGCCTCAGCAAAGTGCTTTGGGTCTAATTACTTGTGCAACCTCTTCTGTTAAGGACAGTGTCAAAGGTAAATTTTTCGATCACAAACAGAAAGAAATCGAACTTCCCCCTCTGGCAAAAGATACTAAAATAGCTCAACAACTGTGGAAACGGAGTTGCATCTGGACAGGATTAAACCGATACAACCCGACTAAGAGCTTAAAACATAATATTGCTGGAGTCTTACAACCCTATTCTTTAGCAATGACTCCCAGTGAAGTTGGTTCCTGTACCAAAACTATTATTGAAGAAGTATTACCTAAAGTACCGTTTGACAATTTGTTTCATCAGTTCTTAAAGCTTTTATTTAAATGCCAATTTGGTGCTGTTTTTCTGCTTTTCATCCAGTTGTTTAAACAAGAGTTCCACATGGAAAGGCATCATGATTCGGATGCTGTTTGGTCTATATGTCAAGACGAGAATTTGCAACAGAAATTAAAAGAGTGTTTAGGGGACAAGTTGCTGTTGTGGCGTTCTGAAATTTGGGTCAACTATCCCTCTCAACAACTAATTCCTTTTTGGCATCAAGACTCCTATCCTCATCTACTTAAAGGGGAAGGAAAAAGTATTAAT
The DNA here is from genome assembly GCA_039030815.1 of Cyanobacteria bacterium P01_A01_bin.83. Taxonomy (GTDB): domain Bacteria; phylum Cyanobacteriota; class Cyanobacteriia; order Cyanobacteriales; family Xenococcaceae; genus Waterburya. The sequence goes on from JBCCDL010000042.1 coordinate 7,089, forward strand.
GTTTACATTGCTCTAACGGAGGTTAATGAAAGGAATGGATTTGAGTATATTCCTAATCTTCAATCCACTACTGATGTCTCCGTGAAAATGAAAGACCCTTTTAGTGGCAATCACTTTTTTCATTTGAGCGAAGACTTAGAACAACAAGCTGTTTCTTTAGTTTTGCGTCCTGGAGAATTTGTTCTATTTACAGAGCAACTTATGCATCGTTCGGTTCTCAATACTAGCGGTCAAGTTCGTTTATCACTTACCCTGCGCCTTACTGAACCTGATGTTGATATTGTGCCAAGCTACAGCCCTACTAATAATAAACCTATCTTGTTGTGAGTCTTGGCACCTGAATGTAACGCCACAGATTATCAAGCACAGACCTAACAAAGCGGGGTCTACGGGGTCTATTTAGTACACAAAGCTACTATATGTATTTTCTTAGTATCTTCTAGTTTTGAGTATGCCCCAGGTAATACCTGATATCATTGCCGTCATTAATAATGCCGAAATAACCCCTCCTGGTAAAAAAGTAATCAAGCCTATTCCTCGCAGAAGATATAACGCAATAAAACCCATTAAAGAATTAAAAAATATCTTGGATAACATAGCTTTTTGGTTTTCAATATCAAGTTAGACAGCTATCATAGATTTTCCTTTAAGATATAGCAATTACTAAACAACTTTAAAGTCTGGTGACTAACTACCAAACCCTCTAATTAGAAAATTGGGCGTTGCTGGATCGAGGTATGATTCTATAATTTTCACGACAAGTAAATTAATTAAAAAGCCAAGAGCTAATAGCCAAGAGCTAATAGCTAAGAGCTAATAGCTACGAACAGATTACTACATGCGGGCAAGCCCTTTGTTGGTTTCATACTTCAAATCAGCAACGCCGAAAATTGTTCTAACAATTATAAAGCTTTTGCTCGTTGCTCTAATGTTAGTATTTCGCGCATCTCAAGCATAGCCTTAAATAGCTAAGTTGCGATCTCGCTAGGCTTACTAGATTAGACTATGAATTTAGGGCGTTGGTGAATCAAGGTATGAAAATTAGATTCATTTGCTTGATATACATTTCTTAAAAGCTAAAAGCTAAAAGCTAAAAGCTACAAGCTACAAGCTACGAACCGAAACACTTTATATGTCATACACTAAATCACCAACGCCGAATTTAGTTCTGTCTTAAAACTTTTTGTCATAATTTTAAATTTTTGGCGTTGGTCATTAAGTAATGTCCTACACAAGGTTACTGTTAGTAGCGCAGAGCCTAATGGCTCAAGTCGCGCTTAACTCGGCGCTTCGACGCAAAGCGTCGTGCAGCTCTAAGCTTTAAGCTTTAAGCTTTTTAAATCTAGGTTTACTTTTTCAAAGATAGAAAAGGTAGTAATAGCATTATGCATTTACCAACGCCAAATTTTTAAATCTGCATAATCGATCTTTAGTGTGAGCGCGATGTTCTGCTATTAATCAAATCGATTCTTCATCATAAAATACTAGACAAACAATGCTATTATCGGTTCTACATTGTACTTTATAGTGCAGCCTAAATCATCAGCATTACTGAATTAGACACTTCCAGCCCATTCATAAAATTCAATTTCCTCACGATTGCACTTTTGGCAAGTTTGGCATTCTTTGGCAGTATAAGACTTTTTCACTATGCCTTGTTGGACTAAACTATCGAGCATGGGGTTGAGAGTCTGTCGATCTATTTGTAGGTATAGTTTCATCTCGGCTAGAGATACACGACCAAAATCGAAGACGAAATCTTTTAATTCTTTTATATTCAAGATCGCAACCCCATTAAAAATTACTTAGTGATTGATTAAAGTAAAATTCTAATGCTCTATTGTACTCACCCCAGCTAAAGTTGTCTATCTGTTGACATTGCGATATGTCTCTTAAACAAGTGTTTAAGAAAGATAATAATATCTTGGTTCATTATCTGGGAGACTGGTCGCCAATACTATGCTATCTTTTCATCTCAGGTCTAGATAGCCTAATGTTTGGTTGAGTGCCAATCTCTCAGGGCTGAGATTCATTAGTCATGGTCGTAGTTTCTTTGCTAAGGGTATCGGGTGCGGTTGCCATATTACCAACTTCGCGATCAATAAAAAAGATTCCCTGACCATCAATGCCAATTAGTTCAACTTTGTCGAGAATGCTTTTAAACAAAAATTCTTCCTGATGCTGTTCAGCGACATACCATTGGAGAAATTGAAGAGTTGCATAATCTGGTTCGGTATTGGCTAAATGAACCAAGTCGTTAATTTTGCTGGTGACAACCTGTTCGTGTTGGTAAATTTGTTCAAACATCTGGGTTAAAGAACCAAAATCATGAGGAGGTGCCTCCATGCCGTAGATTGTAGCTAAAGCACCTGTTTCCTGTAAATAACTGAGGAGGCGACGCATATGCATCATTTCTTCGTCGGCATGTTGAGAGAGAAAAGTAGCGCAGCCGTCGAGGGATTTGTAGGCACACCAAGAACTCATTTGCAGATATAGATGAGAAGAATAAATTTCCAGATTAATTTGCTGGTTGAGGCGATCAATAATTTTTTGAGATAACATAAATACTCCTTGTTGTCTTTCGTTTTTTGTGATTAATGACTAATACTAATGAACAAAAATGCTGGCAGCCAATTCTTGATCTAAGGCAGCACGGGTATAGCCAACTTTGACTATATAAGAAGGAAACCGCTGTTCTACAGTTAGACTGCTACCAGGAGTAATACCCAAAGCCATTAGTTTGCGCCGTACAATAGCTTCTTTAGTACGTAATTTAGCCACTGTCTGCATTTTAGCAATAGTTACGTGAGATAAAGTGTTCATATGTTGACACCGAGTAAATTAAAACTTAAATTGACACAGTAGCCAATCAGTAATAATAGTGCCAGACTGCGAGGAGAGGGGGAATAGTGTTTCAAAACGTTGCTTTGTCCCAAACTATCCAACCAAGATTCGATTGAGGCGATCGCTTGTTCTATAGGGTCGGGATAAATAATTTGACTACTCATCTGGCTACCTCCAAGTTACCTAAAGCTGGGTTTTGAGAAGATGATAAGAACAAGGATTGCAGTATAGTTTGTTTTAATTCCCGTATCCCCCGATTTAATGCCGCCGACATCAAAATTACCCGAATGTCTAGCTCAGTTTCTAATACTTGCGATCGCACCTTTAAACCTAAACTATCGGCTTCATCCATCATATTAATTGCCAGGATTACAAGTAATACTAAATCCGATTTACAAAGGATACTTATAAAACAAGACCTTGAAAGTAGCTTAAACCCTTTTACCTTTTACCTTTACCCTTTCTCCTACCACTACCTTTTAACAGCATATCTAAACAGGATTTAGTATAATTCCGCCTCCATTAGCTGAAAGGTTAGGGGCAACATCCGACCCAAATTTTTGGCATCGATGACATGAATTACTGCATCTAATTCTATTTATTGAGAATCTTTCTTAAAAAATACCATTAACTTTAGAGATAATTAACTTTGGTTTATTAATACTTAAATAGTTGCAATATTTTGTTATTAAATGCGATTGGGCGTAGCCCACGCTTCGCGACCGCTACTTTGGGTTTTTATGGATAGGAGAGTAAGAGATTAAGGGAGCAAAAGTTTAAATATTGAAAATTACTGAGAAAGAGAATCTTAATTCATAGCAATACTAAGTCATCGATAAATACTAATTTTTATAACTTTTGTTTTCGCAATTTCGTTAGGATGAAAAATAAATTTACAATTTTCGTAGTATAGCGCAAACTGCTTATGACCTTGTCAACTTCAGGTAGTTTTATTAATAATTGTCAATCTGCTCAACAGCAAGAAGATTTAAACCAATTAATTGCCAGCATTTACCAAGAATTGCTTCCCGATCTCAAGATTAGTAGTATTCATCCTCATAATCCTGTAGTAGTTCATCAAGTCTCAAAACCTTGGCAACTCTTGGGAACAGGTAACTATGCGGCTGTATTTTATCATTCCGCTTACTCCGATTTAGTGATTAAAATTTATGCCCCTGGGAGAGCAGGTTGGTCAGAAGAAGTAGAAGTTTATCGTCGTTTGGGGATGCATCCTGCTTTTTCAAAATGTTTTTATGCCCAAGACAATTTTTTAGTGCTGCAAAGGCTATACGGAACAACTTTATATGATGCGATGCACCAGGGTATAGCAATTCCTCCCCAGGTAATTAAAGATATCGATCTAGCTTTAGAATATGCCCGCAGCCGCAATCTTTATCCCCATGATGTTCACGGACGCAATGTAATGATATCGTCAGAGGGAAAAGGATTAGTAGTAGATATCTCAGACTTTCTCAAGCCAGAACCTTGCGGGCTGTGGTCGGATCTAAAACAAGCTTATTCTTGGCTATATGTACCGTTATTTTCTTGGCATCGCTTACCGTTACCTTATTTTATGTTGGATTTGGTACGAGGTGGTTATCGTACATGGAGACATGGCTTAAAACTTGTCAGAAAGGTATAAAAATAGAGAAATTTTAGCTGTATAGCATTACGTATCTAGATTAGGACATTTGCTACTTGCTACTTGCTACTTACGAACCGTCAACTTTTTTATTGTCCTAATTTAACTTTGTATGGCTATAGTATTCTGTTAGCAACTACTAACTATATAAAATTAAGCGTATTTGCGATCAGCTTTGCAGTTACGGGTCGCGTAATCGCTAAAACTATTGAGTTGTACTAACAGGGGAGAGTTCCCCAGAAAGCACTTTAAAAATAACTTTTGGGGAAAATAAAACTGTCGGCTGCTCTAGCATGTGGATGACCTTAATAAATTCCTGATAAACGTAATTGTCAGAACAGGCAGAGTCAATTACTTTCTCAATATACTTATGCATGAGGCGCATTTTGAGATCTGGTTTTGCTCCAATAGTAGTTGACCAACGGAGATCGTCACTAGTTGCCATCAACCAGGGTATTTCGTTGACTTTAGCTAGCTGTTTTTGAAAGCGTCGGGACAAGCCAGTTAATTTGTGACTAGTTCTAGCTGTTTTTTGCTGTTGCAGACAATTAGCTAGAGTTAAACCAGCCAATGTAGCCGTTGTTATCCCCTGACCGTAAACAGGATTGAAAGAACAGGCTGCATCCCCCATAACAATTAGATTTTCAGGAAATTGCTTTAATTTCTCATAATGGCGAAAACGATTCTCTGTACGCCGATAACCATATATTGGCGAGAGGGGTTTAGCGTTTTTAATAGTTTCATAAATTTCGCTACTGCGAAGAGTCCGAGCAAATTCTAGAAACTCAGCTTCATCTGTTGAGGCACACCTTGGCGAAATTCTGGTTGTTCGGGCAGGCGATCGCGCTCTAAAATTGTTACCTTGTCAAAATGCTCTACTAATACTCTGGCAGCTACCAGTCCAGTAATACTGCCACCGATTACAACTGCTGAGTTACTATCTTCTATCGTTTGGTACATAATTTGCGATCGCTTGTTTGACTCCTGCTTAGATCTTATCTATGCTCATGTTAGACAATTCTTTAGACAACCTACAAAAGTCTAGAAATATTACCTGAGTTAGCTTTAATTGAAATGCGATCGCTATTTTCTGATGATTTAGATGAATGTTTGAGAACAGTTGATCTAATAATTGTTTTTTTAGTCAACTTAATATAAGATTTTATTAGTTTTTTTGTTCTAATAAAACCTATAACACCAGTAAATCTGATGACTGAAAGCAATTCTGATGATAAGTCTTGGTTTGCCAAAGAGATCGCATACGAAAGAATTTTTCGTTATTTCTCAAATGGAAAATTAAAAATACGTATTGCAACTGGTTGGTTTAGCGTTGCAGGTTGGAACTTAATTAGAGAGTCAATTGGCAACAAGCAAGTTCGGTTAATCGTAGGAGTCAACAAACCATATAAAAGAGATCTTGTAAATGCCAAAATTGTAATTGTAGAAGAAATAATCCGCGAGTTAAGTTTTGGCGTTATTGAAAACAGACGTGAAGCAGTACTAAAATTAGTAGAAAGAATTGAATCGAACAAATTTCAAATTGTTGATGGGCGGGCAATGCCCCATCATGCCAAGATTTATATTGTAGATCGTCAGGTTGCAATCTTTACATCGGCTAATCTTTCAACAAATGGTTTAAAAATTAATGTAGAAGGAGGAAATGAACTTTTTAAACTTAACGAAATTAGTAATCGGATTGAAGAGTTTGATACTTACTTTGCTAACGCTACAAATCTTACCCAGAAACTACTAGAAGCACTGAAAAAGTGGTTAGAATACTCTTCTCCTTGGGAAGCATATTTAAAGACACTGATAGCTTTAGAAGACTTAAATCTTGATAAAAGATACATTGCTCCAGCAGATTATCAATTAGATATGATTGCTGAAACACTTAAGCAGATTAAACAACACAATGGTTCTATGTTGGTTGCTTCTACGGGTCTTGGTAAAACTGTGGTTGCTACTCATGTAGCGTTGCACCTTGACAGATCTAATGACATTACTAACGTTTTGGTTCTTTGCCCGAAACTGGTCAGAAAATCATGGGATCACGAGTTATATATTGCAGGTATTGCAAGTAAATCCATTACATATCGCGCTTTAGACAAAGAAGAACCAGATTTAGACTACAATTTGCGAGACTTTGAAGAACTTGAAGCCGTTATCGATAGAAAATGGTTGATCATCATTGATGAATCCCATTTTTTCAGAAACAGCAAGCAAAACGCGGAAGGTTATAAAAGGCGTTCATTTCAAAAACTACTTCCATTAATACAAAAAAGCGATTGTAAAGTCTTGCTTCTAACAGGTTCTCCATATTCTAAGAGTGTTGAAAATCTGAACGACCAGCTTTTGCTGCTACCTCATACGCAACCGAATATTCATACATGGACAGTAAGTAAAACAAAAGATTTTATTGATCTACCTGTCGTATCTCAGTTAACTACACCTCATGTCGCCCAACATTATGGGCAAAAAGAAAATGATAGTTTATTTATTTGGTTTGGTACTAAAAAACGCTATATACCAAGTGTCATGTTGTACAAATTGGATGTTCCTTTATTTTTAGAGAGTAAAGTTGCCGAAATTCTTGAAAGTGATTTTTTATCAGTATTACATCCATCTAATTCTCCTGATGCTATCAGACATGAAGTTCAAATAAGCTGCGCTAGTTCCCCTGGCGCATTACACCAGGCTTTGCAAAAAGTTGTTAATACTCCTAGCAAAAATAAAAAAAATTCGTATGATGTAGAATTCAAACTATCTCAAGCGCAGCGTAAGCAGTATTTACAACCTTTCATAAATGAATTAGAGCAAATTGGCTATAAAAAAGATACAAAGCTTCTTGTTCTTACAAAGCTTTTGGAAGAAATTATTTCTAAAGAAGAAAAAACTATTATTTTCTGTGAGCGTCGTGCAACAGTTGCCTATTTGGTTGAAGCTTTGAATACATTACTACCTTCTCTAAAAGTATTTGGAACAATTCAAAAAAAAGATGATGTATATTTTACAAAAAGCATATCGGAAATTCAAAGAGCAATTTTAAAGTTTGCCCCCACTGCTAATCAAGTAAAAAAGAAGTCTAAAAATACTTACAGTGTATTTATTGCAACTGATGCCTATGGTGTTGGTATAAATCTTCAAGATGCAGCAGTAGCAATCAATTACGATCTCTCTTGGACGACAATTGAACCTGTTCAAAGAGCAGGTCGCATTTTAAGACCTTGGATAGAACCTCGTACAGTAAAACTATATAGCTTTGTTCCTATATCGACTAATAGTAGCTTTGCTAGTATTATTAATCGCTGGCAAAATTTAATGAATACCCATAATGAATCTACGAAAATTCTCGATCTTCCTGTGCTATCGATGAAAAGCGAAGAAAAAATTTATGATTTATCTGGTATCGCTTCAAAAATCAAAATCAGATCGGGAAAACTAGATATTGATGCTTTAGCTACTGAAGCAGTATCAGCTTCTTATTACAAAAAACATGCATCTACTTTACATAAAAATCGAAATGAAGCACGCCAAATAAAAGGGGAGATTATTAGCTCAAAACTTTATTCAGGAAATAAGATTTTAATTTATGTGCTTTTAAAGTATAAAGATAAATATCATTGGATTGTTTATTCTCCAGGTTCTAAATCAAAAGCATCTCGATTAGAAAATATTTCAAAAGAACAACTACTAGATTGGCTTCAATGCGATCGCAATACCGAAAAAGCCTTGATCAACTCTAAAAAAATAGATCGACTAGCAAATGAATGTATAGAAGCTTGGTGCAATAAATACAATGTCTGCCCTGACAATGTTTTGAGAGAGTGTAGCGTATATTTAAAACCCAAAAAGCCTAAAGATAAGATTTCTAATTTAGTATTTGAATAGAATTTGATTAATGTGTTTAAAAAGAAATTGCATCTCAAATCAATTTGGCAATAATTAAACGTACAATAAGGTTGTACAACTAAGAAAGCGATCGCGTGTTAAGTAAAGAGACGAGCTATTCTAATGCTAGAGCTAATTTAGCTAGTATCTTGGACGAAGTAGTAGACCAACAACAGATATTTGTTGTTAAGCGTTGTAATGGTAAAAATGTGGCATTAATTGCCGAAGATGAACTATTCTATGGTCGCGTCGTATAGATTTGGAACATCGTCTAGTGTACAAGGTGAAAGACAATCGAGTTTATTTTTTACAGGCTCGTTATCATTATCAAAAAGATTAAACTGATTCAATTTGCGATCGCATATTTTTACAACCCACTAATCCTGATACCAATTAAGATTAATTTAATTACCTCTGTTTCTGGCTTTAGTAATCGCCTCACTTCTGCCAAAGCCAATTGCCATGATGCACAATGATAATCAAATCAAAAGAATTAAAGTAGCTATAGTAATACGAGATTATGTTAGGACAGTTACTACCTACTACCTACTACCTACTACCTACGAGCAGTTAAATTAACTTGTTCTAACCCTAACCTTGTACGACTATAAATCCCTGTTATGAAAAGGCTTTATCCATCCATCTTTGGTTCAGTAGCAATTATTGCTAGCTTGTGGCTGATCTTTGAATTTTCGTCA
>JBCCDL010000043.1:0-15873 GCA_039030815.1 Cyanobacteria bacterium P01_A01_bin.83
GGTGAGCAAAGACAATTTATTCGCTTTGGACAGAAGTTCTGGGTACAAAATGAAAACCAGGCGATCGCATCACTAACAAATGCTGGATTTAGAGCACATTGCGAATCTTTATTACCTCAGTAATTGTCCCTAAATTAATAATAATTACATAATTTTACCGATGGCAATTAATATAAAATGGTTTAAACCGTCCCTAGAGAAATATCATTGCTAATCATTTTTTTTAGATTAGAATATACACAAGTTAACTATAAACTTATAGAAAAGTATTTCAAAATAAGTTGGAAGTTTCTCAATAATTAAGCTTAAATTGATAATACAAATCGTGATTTTTCCCACTTTCTCTGAATATGCTTGACAACTGCTTTATCTGCTTTAGTTCAAGATCAATATTGGGTATGAAATTTATAACTCACTAAAATGGCTGATAAGAAATCTAAACTAACTCTAGTAAAGCTAAATAAAGCCGACCTATCCAAAGGAAGGCATGTCTTAATTGTCGAATCCTCTGAGTCAAGAAGAGCAGTTTCACTTAATGTCAATGTCTTTTCTATTGGTCGTCATCCCAACAACGACCTCGTGGTCAGCGATACTTTAGCCTCTCGTCATCATGCTACTGTTGCTTGGATGAGATATTCTGAAGGCACCAATAGAACCGATTACTCATATTGGATCATTGATGGCAAGGGAAAACGTAAACGGAGCCGCAATGGAATTTATGTTAACGGTGATAAAAAATCTCTACACCGTCTAGTCTCTGGAGATATTATCAGAATTGGCAACGACATTAAGATTTCTTATAGTTATATTACCTACAGCACTGATAGTAGCCAGTTTTTGAACTATTGTGGTGGTGAAAGGGCTAGTTATAAGCCAATTTTTACTAACAAAAAATCTTACAAGGACACGATCATCAGTGAAGATATAATCTCTGGAGATGATATTCCTGAGGATAGCAGTATTATTGAAAATAGCATAGTCAATAGTCATCTGGAAGATGATGGTAGCATTATTGATGAAACAATAATCAAAGAGTAATACAAAATACGTATTTTATACTATCAAAAATAGTAAATATGTTGACAGAGCTAGTTTGTTTTGAGAAGGATTGAGCGTAAACTATCTATATTTAAACCTATTTAAACGTAGCTATAAATAAACGTTTTAGAGACTGTTTGTCAAAGAAATATTAAGCAACAACAATGGATAAAACTATTTTGCTTTTGAAGGATATATCAAGAATTTGCGCTCTCGAACAAATTAGGTGATATTTGCTCCCAGTCTCCCAGTCTCCCCGTTTACTTGTCTCCCCGTCATTTCTCACTTTTATCTTTTGTTTACAAACAGTCTCTTAAAGGAGCCTACTTTTTAGGTTACATCTTAGATCAACTACATAGTGGTGAATAGTTTGCCCGATTAACTCTCATCAACATATACAGATACAATAGATCAGTAGACTCTACAGCTTGGTAAATTAAAAATATCTTTTTTCATTGTTATGACTATAAATTAAGGCTCATGAACCTGACACCAATCTGGGGGTCGCTAACTGTATTTATTGTCTGTCCTCTATTGGGTGGATTACCGCTGATCGACTGGGCTACCTATGCAATTTCAGGACGTCAGCTAAGAAAATTGGGTACGAAAAATATTTCGGTATCGGCAGCTTTCTATCATGGTGGTAAACTAGCAGGAATTTGTGCTGTACTCTCTGAAGCAGCAAAAGGAATTATTGCCGTTATGATCGCTAGAGCTTTCTTCCCTACGGGTTCTGTGTGGGAGATTATCGCGATTATTGCCTTAGTGATGGGAAGATACTGGATTGGGCACAGTGCAGGCACCACTAATGCCGTCTGGGGAATTTTTGCTCACGATGCGATCGCAGCGGGCTTAGTCTGGCTAATTAGTTTGATTAGCTTTACCATTATTCGCGATCGCCAGTTAGGAAAGTATGGTGCATTAGTATTGTTAGCAGTGATTATTGGTTTGCGGCACCCCTATCAGTTAGAATATGGTGCGGCGGCTTTAGCTTTATCTAGCTTACTCGCTTGGATTTATCAAAATATACCTGATGACCTGGATTTATCAGAGAATAGAGGAAAAAGTAGCACCAGCAAAATGTTTCGTTTTTTTCAGGGAGACAAGAATATTACTACTTTAGATCGCAAATTAAATTCTGAGGAAGTAGGACAAAAAGCAGCAAATCTCGCCTTGATCAAGCAGCAAGGATATTCTGTTGCCAAAGGCTGGGTACTACGCCCAGGAGATGATGTCCAAGCACTGGTGGCGCATTTAGAACCTTCTACTCGAAATCCGCTCATTGTTCGTTCTTCAGCAATTGGGGAAGATTCGCCACAAGCCTCAGCGGCAGGACAATATATTAGCATTCTTGACGTCACTGATCGAGAAGAGTTGCATTCAGCAATTCTTGAATGCCAAGCCTCTTATTTGCAAAGAAATGCCGTAGATTATCGTCGCCTCAATAAACAGGCGGAAACCTCAATGGCAATTTTAATTCAAGAGCAAATTGAAGGGATTTATAGTGGAGTTGCTTTTAGTCGAGATCCAGTAGATCAGCTTGATAGCACGGTAGCGGTAGAGGCATTACCAGGCAAAGCTACCAAAATTGTCTCGGGAAAATATACCCCCCAAAGATATCGAGTAGCAATCCCTGAAACTTCGTTAGATACTGCCAGATCGGATAACAATTCAATTACAGTCATTGCCGAAAACAGTTCTACCGATAATGAAACTATTCCCCAGGAAATAATTGAGTCCGTGGCGCTTATTGCCAGAGAAATGGAGGATTTATTTGAGGGTATACCTCAAGATATTGAATGGACTCACGATGGCGAACAGCTATGGCTATTGCAGGTTCGAGCAATTACGACTCTCCAGCCAATTTGGACGCGGCGCATTGCCGCCGAGGTAATTCCAGGTAAGATTCGACCCCTAACATGGTCAATTAACCGACCTTTGACCTGCGGTGTCTGGGGAAAGATCTTTCTTATTGTATTAGGCGATCGCGCTAAAGACCTAGATTTTGCACAAACAGCAACCTTACATTTTGCCAGTGCCTATTTCAATGCCACTCTGTTAGGCACAATTTTTCGCAGGATGGGTCTACCCCCAGAAAGCTTAGAATTTTTGACCAGAGGAGCTAAATTTAGCAAACCGCCTCTAGGTTCAACAATTAGAAACATACCAGGGCTATGGCGACTATTGAAGCGAGAATGGAACTTAGTTAAACACTTTGAACGCGATCGCCAAAAGCATTTTCTGCCAATTCTTTCCGCCATTAAGGAACAGGAAATAACAGAATTATCGGCAACAGAAATCATTGATCGGATCAACACAATTTTAGGACTGCTCGAAAAAGCAACCTATTACAATATTTTGTCCCCCCTCAGCTTTACTATTCGCCAAGGAATCTTCCAGATACCTGAAAATGAACTTGACTATAGTAAAATACCTGAGATTATGGCTGTAAGCTCTTTAGCCAATATCGCATCAGAGGCACGTAAACTGTTAGCAACTGAACAAATTACTCTCGACTCCTCTGCATCTTTATTTGCCCATATTGCCGAAAATCCTGAGGGAAGCTGCGTTATGGAGCGATTTGATAATTGGCTGCAACAATATGGTTATTTGAGCGAAGTGGCAACGGATATTGCCGTACCGCGTTGGCGAGATCAGCCCAGTATTGCAAGACAAATGTTTACTCAGTTTTACTTTGATGCCCATAGTGCAAAAATTGCTCAATCATCTTCTCAAGCTATTCAGCAATCATGGAAAGCCAAGTTAGTACAGGCAAGGTTAAATCTCAAAGGTCAAGTAGGAGAAGTTTATAATGAATTACTGGCGAATTTACGCTGGACATTCATAGAATTGTCCCGAAAATGGACTAATGATGGTTTAATCGCCGAAGTGAGCGATATATTTCTACTTACTTTAGAAGAAATCACTAATATAGTTGAGAATCAGGACAATAGCTCAAAGTCAAAACTATCAGAATTAATTCACGCTAGAAAGCAGCAGTGGCAAGATGCGGTAAAACTAACGCCCGTCCCTAAATTAATTTATGGTAAACCACAGTCTTTTGTCCCCAGTGCTACTAAGATCTCTGAGCAAGATCAAATTCAGGGGATTGGCACTAGTACTGGTCAAATAGAAGGAGTAATTAAAGTAATATCTAGTCTCAACCAGGCAAATGGTATTGATCGGCAGACTATTATTGTCGTACCTTATACCGATGCTGGCTGGTCAACCCTTCTGGCTCGTGCAGGGGGCTTAATTTCTGAAGTGGGAGGACGTTTATCTCATGGGGCAATCGTTGCTAGGGAGTATAATATTCCTGCGGTAATGGATATTGACAATGCTACCAAGCTGTTTCGTGATGGGCAGAGAGTCAGATTAAACGGTCAGACAGGAATAGTGGAGATTTTAAAATAGATAACTTTATTTTGATTGAGTGTATAAACCCTGCATAAATTAAACCAACTTGAGCATAACTATAATGACTATTTTTATTTTTGGACTATATTAAAGATTAACCATCTCCTTGTTATATGATTGCTCTGATCGTCGTTGTCATTGTAGTTTTGCTTGGTTCAGCTTTTTGTTCGGGGACAGAAACAGCACTGTTATCTATCTCCCCCATTAAGGTAAGGCAATTAGCTCAATCAAAAAAACCCGCAGCTTTGGCTTTAGCTAAGATTCGTCTTCATATCAATCGACCGATTGCGACCATTGTTATTCTCAACAATATTTTTAACATTGTCGGTAGCATCATGATTGGTAGCCTAACTACTAAAGTATTGGGAGATGCTTGGCTAGGAATTTTTTCAGGTATCCTAACTTTTCTGATTATCATCTTTGGTGAAATTGTCCCCAAAACTCTGTGTCAACGTTATGCAGAGCCAGTTAGCTTATTTGTCGCAATTCCCGTCAAGTTTTTGACTGTCATCTTTTCTCCTTTAGTGTGGTTAGTAGAATATGTAACGGCACCACTATTACAAGGTAATAAGATTCCCACTACCGACGAAGCTGAAATCAAATTTCTCACCAATATTGGGTTTCAAGAAGGCGTAATTGAAGATGACGAAGCTGAAATGATTCAAAGAGTATTTCAGTTAAACGATTTAAATGCCTCCGACTTAATGAGTCCCAGAATTATTGTGACTTATCTTAAGGGAGAGCAAACCCTAAACGAATGCAAAGAAGAAATTATCAAATCACAGCACACCCGTATCTTAGTAATTAACGAAACTATTGATGATGTAATTGGTTTAGTGCTGAAAGATGAATTACTAACTGCCATGATCGAAGGAAATGGCGATCGCCGAATTGATTATCTTAAACGTCCCGTTCACTTTGTTCCTGAAACTAATCGTGCCGATAAACTGCTAAAGGTGTTTCAGGAAAACCGAGAACATTTGGCGGTAGTACTTGATGAATATGGTGGCGTAGCTGGGGTTGTGACTTTAGAAGATGTTTTGGAAGTGCTGACAGGGGAAATTGTCGATGAAACTGATCGTAACGTAGATCTTCAGGCAATTGCTCGTAAAAAAAGATTGCGGTTGCTTAAGTCTAGAGGGATTAATATTGATTTGTAACTTTTTCTGTTAAATCAAAATATAATCTCATTATTTCTTTTCAGCTTTGAGATAGTTGCAATTATTGATTACTATTAACAAACTATTTTTATTACTAATATAAAATACTCAAATCAACGTCGAATCATATAACTAACTGATGATGAGTTTACTGAGTTTCCTTTTCCTGCGGTTATAGCAATTGATAACTCATAAAATAATTTTCATGATTATGTTAGTTGTGTAAATCATTTAATTTAAAACACTTATAAATTATAAATAATTGTTAGTTATATACACCAGAGGCATATATTTGTTCTACTGTTATATTTGATTTGGGTCGATGATTTCAATCACTTTGTCGAGTGATTCGGATTATATACAATCTATTAATCATATTTATTCTTTCAAAATAACAGCTTTAGATAATACTTTACTTCTGTTATGAATAACGACTCACCTGAAATAAAAGAGTGATGAAATCTAATCATCGAATATTATTAGAGAGCTTAATATCGCTTTTAAGTATTATAGGAGTCGTAGCATTTACTTAAATAAGTATGTCTCATTCCAACCAAATTTGCTTCTACACTGAATCTGGTGATACCAATTCTTTTGGTTCTTCTGTAGCTATCAATGATAAATATATGGCAGTAGGAGATCCTAATGCCAATCGCGTAGTTATTTATCAGAGAGATGGTCTCAACCAATGGTACAGAAGTCGCGTGATTTATCCTCCAGAAAATTCTTCTGCATTTAAAGCAGGTAGGGGATTTGGTCGAATTTCAGAATTAAGCAAAAATATTTTAGTCGTAAATTCTGTAATTAGAAGAAGATCTACTTCTTCCCGTCTAGTCAGTCCAGATAACTTCAAAGATTTTTCAAGAAAAAATCTTAGCGAGCGCAAAACTGTATTTCAAAAATATGTTTTCGATTTAGATCTAAAACATCAAATGTTACAAATTGATTGCATACGTAACCACCAGAAGGAGTTAACCAATTTTTATATCTGGCGTGATGGAGAACTTAAGCTAATAACACTACCGAATAATAATGAGGAAATGTTTGGTGTGTCTACTGCTGTGCATAATAATTTGATGCTAATAGGTTCGCCACCAAGTCACCAGGTAAACTCAGAGCCAAAACAAGGAAAAGGATGGTTATTTGATTTAAACAATTTAAATAGCAAACCAAAAGTGCTAACTGTCGAAAAAGCTTATTTGGGAAAAAGTGTCGCTTTGTCGGAACAATTTGCAGTAGTAGGAAATAACGGAACTGACAAATTGATAGGAGATCCAAAAATATCTCAAAAAACATTAATTACGTCTCTTAACAACGATTCATCTTCCTTAATTGATAATCAAGGGTATCTGTCCATAGATAAAAACATTTTGGCTATTATGCGTCCTCGTTCAGCAATGCAATCGCCTTGGTTACAGCTATTTCGGATTAATAAATATTTAGAAGCATCTTTGATAATGGAGCGAAAAATATTAGACAGTTACCAAATAATCAAAGGAAAATATATAAGAAATGCCTTATTACAAAATGGCTGGTTGCTAACAATTGAGAGACTCGGCAAAAAGGACTCTTTAAGAATCTGTCTTGAATCTATCGAACAGATGAACGGTCAATAAAACACTTTCAGTATAGTTTATAAATAGAAAAATATTTAAAATAGTCACACGTGTATTTGCAGAAAAACTAATCATAAATACACAAAAATAAAAATAACTATCAGTTAAATATTCAAAATTTAGTTGAATCTAACTAGAGGCGTATGTTTGTTCTATTGTTATATTTGATTGAGGTCGATGATTTCAATCACTTTGTCGAGTGATTTGGATCACATACAATCTATTAATCATATTTATTCCTTCAAAATAACAGCTCTAGATAATACTTGATCTCTGTTATAGATAACGACTTGCTTAAAATAAAAAAGTACGGAAACAGAAATTGCCTAAAAAATGATTCTATGATTATTTTTAATTCACAGAATTAATTTATTAGTTATCTCAATGCCTGTTTACAACATAACCCGTATCATTCCTGAGCCTGAAGATAATCGAGATACTTTTGGTGCGGCAATTGCTATCAACCAGAAGTATTTGGCTGTAGGTGACTATGAGGCAAATCGGGTAATTATCTATACTCGCGATAATTCTGGTCAATGGAATAGAAGTAAACAAGTTTTGCCGCCTAAGAATTCGCTTCCTGAGCGAGTTGGTCTCGGTTTTGGCGAACAAGTTCAGTTAGAAGAAGATTTTTTAATTGTTACTGCACATACAACAAAGAAAATCAAAAATGTCACTAATCCCGAAGAATTTACCAGAATAGGCGGAGGAGACTACATCTTCGACGAAAGGTATTTAGTTAATTTGGAGGATTTAGAAACAGAACCAAAGGCTGTAGGTATGCCAATGCAAAAAAGCGAGGGTCTAGTAACATTTAATTTGCTCAAAGAAGGCAAAATGACCAAAGTTACTTTACCAGACAGAGGCGAGGCGCAGTTTGGAGCTAGTTTTGCTCATTACAAAAACCTGCTTTTAGTCGGTTCTCCTTCGGCTATAGAAGAAAGAGGTGCTTGGCTGTATAACCTTGATGAACTAGACAAAGAACCCGAAAAATTAGCCGCGCCAAATATTTATCTAGGTAATACAGTTGCCCTAAACGAAAGCTTTGCGGTAGTTGGCGAGCGCGATTACCACCAGGGTTGTCGTATTCCTGCTGAAGATGTTCCTAACAAACCAAAATCCACTTTGATTAGAGTTAACGAGACTGGTTCTACTAGAACTCACCAATTCAGAGGAAGAGTGTCGCTCAGTGGCAATATCTTAGCTATTATGCACCCTACTGGTGGTGATTTCGTTAACGGTGCCGTGGTGGAAGTATATAGTCTTTCTAGTGCAGGAGCTGGTTTTTTATTTATGAGAGGAAATGTAGCCAATGCTTTTGTCCAAAATGGCTTTTTAGTAACTGTTTTGAATAACCGTCGTCCATGGTTTTATGAAATACATATTCAAGAATTAGTTTGGAACTAATTATTTTTCGCTTTAACAATCAAACAACAATTAAGAGGACTAAAAAATGGGTATACGTCAGCCAGATCAACTTCGAGTTATTAGACCAGTACAAGACAGTGCTGAGTTCAATAGTTTTCCGCTAACTGCCGTTACGGCAATTGATAGTTCCTAAAATGATTTTCACGACATCTGGGGGTATTGGTAACGACACCCTTAAAGGAGAAGATGGCAATGATTCACTACTAGGTAGTAACAACAACGACCTGCTTCAGGGGGGTAATGGTGATGATGTGCTTGAAGGACAAAATGGTAATGACCGTTTCTTTGGTAGTGATGGCAATGATCTAGTATTTGGTGGCGCAGGTAGCGATACGGTATCTGGAGGAATCGGTGACGATACTTTAAAGGGTCAGGATGGCAATGATTCTCTTTATGGCAGTAGCGATAATGATCTACTTCAAGGTGCCAATGATGACAGGCTTGATGGACAAGGAGGCAATGATCGCTTTTTTGGTGGGAATGGTAGAGATCGGGTGTTTGGTGGTACAGGTAGCGACACCGTATCTGGGGGCAACGGTAACGACACCATCAAAGGACAAGATGGCGATGATACTCTCTTTGGCGGTAATCATGATGATGTGCTTCAAGGGGGTAATGGTAATGATTTGCTTGAAAGTCAGCATGGCGATGATCGTCTGTTTGGCGATGCAGGCAACGATCAAGTGTTTGGCGGTCCAGGTAGCGATACTCTGACGGGTGGTGCTGGGTATGATAGTTTTGTCTTTGGCACCCCTAATGAAGGAACTAAAATTATTAGTGATTTCTCGATTGAGTATGATACCTTTGTTTTTGCCGCTTCTAACTTTCCAGAAATTCCCTTACGGGGTCTAGTTAGTCCCCAGATGTTTACCATTGGTACTGATGTCACTACTAGCGCTCACCGCCTGATTTATAATGCTTCTGTTGGCGATTTGTTTTATGACGGTGATGGAGTAGGGGGCAGGGCGAAGATTCAGCTAGCAAAATTGGATGCTGGTTTGCCTTTGACTCACGTTGAATTTTTAATGGTTTAGTTACGGCTGAAGTTGATCGACAAAAATTATCTACTTATTTTTATTGTTAATTGAAATTATCAAAATAGCTGAGATACTTAAATTATGCTGACCTACGAGTTTAAATCTCAGCCTTTTTTTGTCTCTGTTTTTTCATCGAACTTACGTTGATGCAGTTTTAATTTACTTTGCAAATCTAGTAAATCCTGCTTGACCGACTCGTGGGTATAGGGATCATTGGGATGGGGCGGCTGTCCTGGCTGCTGAAAATAGGGACGTTCACCATACATTTGACCCCATTTAAGATCTACCTGGTGTACCAATTCATATAAAAGAGAAGGATTATCAATTACCGACTGTAAGATTTCTACTAAAGCAGCCAAGGGAGTTTCTTTATACTTGCTGACTCTAGGATCTCCCTTGACCCATTGATGTAAAGTTCCCTGCAATGCTGCTTCGGGATCAATAAGATTGCGATCAATAAAAGTATTAATCGCAGTAATTACCTGAACTAATTTAGGAACGGTAGATTCCCCCTTAAGGAAAGTTCCTCCCTCCCTGCCAATTGCCTCTGCTAAAGAATAGGGGCGGCTATCTAAAATATCTTGTTGTAATAGTAAGTCTTGGTCAATATTTTTCTCTTGCTCTTGTTCTTGATTCATCAACTATCGAGTTAAAGTGCAATAGATTATTCCGCAGCCGAGGATTTTAATTTTTTGCCTAAACTTAAGAGATTTCCATCAAAGAAAGTTCGATCTAAACGCTTGATTATCCCTTTTAAATCTCGTTCGTAATAGCGATTGATAATGTGTTCAATCCCCTCAACCAAATCATCACGACCAATATTTTGTAATGGCTCAATTAGTTCTCGATAGCAATTTACTTCATAGGAATCGCTCAGATAGCAAGTATTAACCAACTTTTCTTTGCTAACGTCTGTCTCTTTAAAAGTAGCAATTTGCTCCAACATGCCTAAAGCGAGAAATGCTGTCATAGTTCTAACGCACTTTTCGCAATTGCCACAGTTATAGTTACCCTCTTTGTAGCTATCTTTTTCATTACACACCCTAAGCTGTTTAAGAGCAACATCCCATTCTCCGACTAATTTTGTCTTTTCCAAGCGAGATAATGCCACATTTTCATGTCGTATCTGAAGGCTGGTGGTGCTATATAGAGGATCTAACAAAGGATGAGAACCCCAAGGTTCTAAATTGGCAAAGTCATAGGTTGAAGCGATAGAAGCAACGCTCAATCTAGGAGCAAGAATATGAGCGATCGCCGCTAGAAAAGAACCATGATACTCAAATCGCCAAAAGCTATAATCGGCATCTAAATCTCTAAAATGAGCGTAGGCATTGGTGTAAAGCTGAATAAGATTGAGTCCCGCATTTTCTGCCATCGCCGTGACTGCATTAACGACATTTTGAAAGCTAGGATCTTGTTCGTTTTCGCCTTGTAATACCCCATAAACTAAAATACCGTCTTGAATGCGACGGGGATGATCGGGAGCAAAATTGAGGTGATTGTCCCGCACCATTGCCAAGGCATCAATCCCACCAGAGAATAATGCTCCTGCCCTAGGCGACTTATGAGGAAAGAGAATTTCGGTTTGTATAGGAGCTTCAATCGGAATTACTTGACGATTACCGCCATGCCAATCGATTAAACACTTCATGGCATTGGTCAAACCATCTCTGATTTCAGGTGAAATAGGAGCATCAATGGCAATTCTACTTTCTCCATAGCGCATTGCTGCTAAAGCAGAACATAACAACCAAGCATTGGGATTTATATGTAAATCGTCGGCAAATTCTTTTGTAGTTTCAAAATATACCTCTTCTGGCGGGCGATCCCAGTTTTCCCAAATTAAGGTCGCCGATACTCTAGCTCTCTCGCTGGTTACTGTTTTGTTAAAATTCTCTATTCTCACAAGCTAAATTTTCAGTTAGGGCAACGCATATTTTAAAATTGCGAATCGAAATCCACAACTATGCGACTTTTTAAAAAATACCGTATCCAATATTACAAATCAATAAACAACATGTTAACTTTATGTAAAGTTTTCTTGAATTATTTTTTATAATCAGTAATAAGGATAAATAATTTCCCTAATTAAGAGCAGTTAAACTCCCTCGTAAAATTTCTACAATTGCTGGATTTGGGTTCACAATCAAAATTTGCTCCAAGCCCAGCTTAAAAATTAGATCTAGTGAAACGATGTCAGTAAATAATTAATATTTAAATCCTTCGGAGAATACTCAGTCCGTGAGAATCTGTACCACAGGTACTAAGAAGATTATATTTTGCAGCTAGTGCAGCAACTGTCTCTGTTTTGTCAGGGCTTGGTTGCCATACTGGAGGATTGTTATAAGCGTAGTAAGTTTCTACCCCATCAATGCCTAATTCTGCGATGGGAGGGATTAGCTGTTCTGCCGAGCGACGATAACGTTCGGGATGTGCCAATACCGCCAAGCCACCAGCACGATGAATACTATCAATTACCTGTTTTGCTTCGGCATTTTTGCCTTGAGGTTTTTCTCCTTGTAAATACAAGCCCAGAGCTTCATGCTGGGGATCAAATCCATATCCTAAAATATGTACCTCTACCTCCAGTAGTTTGGCGGTAATTTCCATTCCTGTCCAGAGATGAGGTAATTCTAGCTGTTGATTTTCATTCTTGATAGTTTGTAGAAACTGCTCGGCTTGTTGATATCCAGCAACAGAATGATGATCGGTAATTGCTAAACCCCTAAGCCCT
The DNA here is from genome assembly GCA_039030815.1 of Cyanobacteria bacterium P01_A01_bin.83. GTDB lineage: Bacteria > Cyanobacteriota > Cyanobacteriia > Cyanobacteriales > Xenococcaceae > Waterburya. The sequence goes on from JBCCDL010000043.1 coordinate 12,431, forward strand.
AGAGAAATTGCCTGCTGTATCAAATCAAACGGCTTCATTTGACCGTCTGAAGCAATAGTATGTAAATGAAAGTTATACCATTTAGGACAACTAGTATAGTTAATTGTCTCCCAAATACTTTTTAAATAAATAGTGTCTTGTGCTATTGGTTTTAGTGAATATGTAGCAACCATAGGCATCAACGGGAAGGAAGGGGGAATTGTTTCTAATTGTTACAAATACCATAACAAAATAAATCCTCTTCTGGGGAACACCTGAGACAACATCTAATTGCGTCAATTGCCAAGAAAATGTTAAAGGGCTTGATAGATATAAGTCATAGCATGTTATTAGACATTTTTTATGACCACCCAGACAGATCAAATTATTTAATCAATTTTATATGACGACCTTATTACCTGCTGTTTTGCCTGTAGGCTTAATGATCTTGATTGGCTTTGTTGTAGGTCGCACTTTACCGCTACAGCGCTCCACCCTATCTCAGTTGGTATTGTATGTTTTGTCTCCTGGTTTAGTTATTGATAGTCTTTACCGCACTCAGTTATCTCTCAATAGCTCTGCAAGGTTATTGATGGGATTTGCTTTAACCTCCCTGGTAATTTATATCTTGGTTGGAGTAGCCAAACGGGTCTTAAAGCTCTCTCCTCCTCTTGGCAGAGCTATAACTGCCATAGTCATGTTTCCTAACAATGGCAACATGGGTTTACCTGTAGCAACTTTTGCTCTGGGTGCAGCTGGACTAGATCGGGCAATTATGTATATGCTTGGTTCCAGCATTCTGATGTTTTGTTTAGGGCCAGCAATGATCCGTGGTCAGGGAATGATTCAAGGTTTGGGGCTGACTTTACGCCTGCCTTTAGTGTGGGCAATTTTATTTGGTGTAGGCTTACGTTGGTCATCGTGGACAATTCCCTGGGAATTAGACAAAGGAATTCAACAAGTGGGAGCAGCCGCGATTCCTATAGCTCTGATTTTATTAGGCATGCAGCTCTCAGAAACCACTTTCCAGCCAGGAATTAAGGAGTTAGTTTTGGCGATCGCCAAGTTATTAATTGCGCCACTGATTGCTTTGATGGTGGGTCGACTACTTCAGTTAGAGATTGTCAGCTTACAGATTTTGGTATTACAAACTGCTATGCCCACCGCTGTCAATTCTTTTGTAATTGTGAGCGAATTTGGCGGCGATCGCGATCTGGTGGCTAAAGCGATCATAACTTCGACCTTATTGAGCTTTATTACCTTACCCTTAATTTTGTCTTACATCTTGAGGTTGAGTCTTTAACAGTCAACAGTCAACACGAATAATGCTCATTGTTCATTGTTCATTGTTCATTGTTCATTGTTCATTGCTCATTGTTCATTGCTCATTGCTCATTGCTCACTGTTGAATCATTGGGAATTGAAATAATCTCTAGCGGCAGAACTTTTACTTTAAGGTCTACAGGGCGTTCTAACTCATTGGTTAGTTGATTTTTAATTAGAGTCAGGCGATCGCGATTCATGGTATTAGACGTAGCAACAACTTCCATTTCCACTAAAATTGGACTTTGCTGGGAATCAACTTCTATAGAACGAATTTCGCTATCGAGAGTGGTGCTAACTTCCTGACGAATAATGTGGTTAACGTTGTAACGCACGTTATTTTGCAGAATTAAACCTTTTAACGACCAACCTAAAGGCAAACCTAAAATAATCAGCATGGCTACAGAAAAAATCAATCCTTGTTTTGCTCGTCGCACACTACCATAAGATTGCAGCAGCAGAATGATGACTCCGCTAAAAATAATTCCTGTCAGGTTGGTAACAAACAATACCGCTGCCCCAAAAGACAGGGAGCCATTCCTCAATGCCAATCCGATTCCAATTACGCTTAGAGGAGGCACTAGGGCTACGGCGATCGCTACCCCTGGTAAAGCATCGGCAATGCGTCGTCTGGTGTTGGCAAATGCTCCTGCTGCTCCTGCTGCTAGGGCAATTACCAAATCAATTAAAGTAGGATTGGTACGAGCTAAAATTTCAGGAGTTACTGATTTTAAACCTACCAGTAGCGCCATCAGAAAAGAAATAAAGACAGTGAACAGAACTCCCGTAATCAAAGTTAAAAAGGAACGGCGCAACAGCCTGCGATTAGCGACGGTGGTAGCATAAGCAATACCTGTTATTGGTCCAATCAAGGGGGCAATAATCATGGCACCGATAATAATGGCTACGCTGTTGGCTAATAATCCCAAAGTAGCAATTACGCCTGATAAACCCAACAAAATATAAAAATTGAGAGAAGGTACCGAAACCCGCCATAAATTGCGATTCAAACTAGCAACAGGAATTGGTTTTTCTTGGAGCCAATGCCAATCTCCACTCTCACTATTCCAAAATTCTTCCAGGTTTTTGGTTTGGACGGGATATTTTTGCCGAAAATATGATTTTAAGCGAGCGTACCAGCCAACATTGGGATTAAGTAGAATCATGGGATTAGCAAAAAATAGTAAATTAGTACTGACTCTTTAATTAGTTTTAAGAAAAAATTGAACAATAAACAGTCTTCAGCACTTGATCATCAAGGTCGTTTTTGGCGATTAGCCTTGGTCAACATCCTCTCTAATCTCATGGTGCCACTAGCAAGCTTGGTTGATGTGGCATTTTTAGGACATTTAGCAGAAATTCGTTATTTAGCAGGGGTAGCGATCGCTACTGTGTTATTTAATTACATTTATTGGACTTTTGGTTTTCTGAGGATGGGAACCACAGGCATGACCGCTCAGGCACAGGGTAAAGGAGAAGCTGAGACAGTTTGGTTGATTTTGTTACGCAATAGTGCGATCGCTTTAGTCATTGGCATTGTGATTTTATTCTGCCAACAGCCTCTAAGAGAAATAGGATTTAAATTACTACAGGCTGAATCAGATGTTTTAGCAGCAGGAAAGGCTTATTACAATGCTTTAATTTGGGGTGCGCCCGCAACTCTGCTGAATTTTGTCTTGCTAGGTTGGTTTCTGGGACAAGGGCAAGCTAAACAGGTGTTGCTGTTGTCGGTGACTAATAAAGGAGCAAACATTATTCTGGACTATCTGTTAATTGTGCGCTGGGGTCAGTCGAGTGCGGGGGCTGGTGCGGCAACTGCTCTTAGTCAGTTAATTACTGTGATTTTGGGGCTGATTTTAGTAGTATCACAACTAAAAAGAAAGTCTGGGCAGGTAAATATGGCTAAAATTTGGGGATTATCTGCTTTTAAAGCTATTTTTGCCCTCAATAGAGAAATACTGATACGTACCGTGGCTTTGGTTTCTACTTTTGCCCTGTTTACTAACCTCAGCGCCACCATGGGAACAGAAATTTTAGCGGGCAATACTTTATTGTTGCAGGTAGTTACTTTAGCGGCATACTTTATTGATGGGATTGCTTTTGCTACTGAAAGTATTGCAGGTAATCTTCAGGGGCAAGGA